>CALDIE010000139.1 GCA_937901625.1 uncultured Lachnospiraceae bacterium | reverse complement strand
GGAGTATGGCGGAGGTTCGCTGACGGCTCTCCCCATCATTGAGACACAGGCAGGTGACGTATCGGCGTATATCCCGACAAACGTTATCTCCATTACGGACGGGCAGATCTATCTGGAAACAGAGATGTTCAATTCCGGTTTCCGTCCGGCTGTAAACGCGGGACTTAGCGTATCCAGAGTAGGTGGATCCGCACAGATCAAGGCAATGAAGAAGATCGCGGGACCTATCCGTCTGGAGCTTGCGCAGTATCGTGAGCTTGCCGCGTTCTCTCAGTTCGGTTCCGATCTGGACAATGATACCAAGGAGCGTCTTGCGCAAGGCGAGCGTATCCGTGAGATGTTAAAGCAGCCGCAGTATAAGCCGATGCCGGTTGAGTATCAGGTTATCATCATTTACGTGGCTACCAAGAAGCACCTCTTAGATATTCCCGTAGCCGATGTACAGCGCTTTGAAAGCGAGCTGTTTGAATTTATCGACACAAAGTATCCCGAGATTCCTGCTTCGATCCGGGAACAGAAGGAAATGACGGAAGAGAATGAGAAGAAGCTGCAGGACGCGATCGAAGAGTTCAAGGAAAGTTTTCGCTGATCGTCAGAGATTTGAGTAAAGGATTAGGTGACTGATTATGGCTTCCATGAGAGACATAAAAAGACGTAAGAGCAGTGTGGAAAGCACACAGCAGATTACGAAGGCCATGAAACTGGTCTCCACCGTAAAATTACAGAGAGCGAAGAACCGTGCCGAGAAGGTACAGTACTATTTTAACGGGCTTTATACGACAATGAGTTCCATTCTCTCAAGAGCCGACGGGATCGACCATCCGTATCTGAAGGGTAAGGAGGACGGTAAGAAAGCAATCATCCTGGTTACGTCCAACAAGGGACTTGCCGGCGGGGACAATTCCAACGTGGTCAAAATGATCACAAAGAACGAGGAGTTTACCCCGGACAATACCGTGATCTACGCGATCGGCAAGAAGGGAAAGGATGCCCTTGCCAGAAGCGGGTACCCGATCCTTAAGGATTTTTCAGAGGCGATCGAGGCGCCGACGATCCGAGACGGTATCTCCGTAACGGAGGAGCTGCTCGAAAAGTTTGAGAAGGGCGAGATCGGTGAGATCTACCTGGCGTATACCTTCTTTAAAAATACGGTCAGTCATATTCCCACACTGCTTAAACTTCTCCCCGTGGAGGAGCTCGTGGATAAGAAGAGTATGACAGAGGACGGAGAAGGCATAAAAGAACAGGTGGAAGTTAAGGCGCAGAATGCACCGATGAATTTTGAACCGGAAGACGAGGAGGCGTTAAACCTGCTCATTCCGAAATACCTGTCAAGTTTGATCTTCGGAGCGCTTGTGGAGGCACAGGCCAGCGAAAACGGTGCCCGAATGCAGGCAATGGATTCGGCAACCAATAACGCATCGGAGATGATCGAACATCTCTCGCTTTTGTACAACAGAGCAAGACAGGGGTCCATCACGCAGGAGCTGACAGAGATCATCGCCGGCGCGGATGCGATCAGTTAATGATAGAAAGGGATAGAGAAATGGCGGATGTAAAAACAGGAAAGCTGACGCAGATCATCGGTGCCGTATTGGATATCAAGTTCGAAAACGGTCTGCCGGAGATCAATGAAGCGATCAGGATCAATACCAGAGACGGCGGTGTCCTGGTGGTGGAAGTTGCGCAGCACTTGGGCGACGATACGGTTCGTTGTATCGCAATGGGCTCTACCGACGGACTGGTAAGAGGTATGGAGGCAGTTGCGAGCGGTGCTCCGATCTCCGTGCCGGTAGGAGAGGCTACACTGGGACGTATCTTCAACGTTTTAGGTGAGCCGATCGATAACAAGCCCGCACCGGAAAATGTAGATTATGAACCGATCCACAAACTGGCTCCTGCTTTTAAAGAACAGTCTACGGAGACCGAAATCTTAGAGACCGGTATCAAGGTCGTTGACCTGCTTTGCCCCTATCAGAAGGGTGGTAAGATCGGATTGTTTGGAGGCGCAGGCGTAGGTAAGACCGTATTGATCCAGGAGCTGATCCGTAATATCGCTACGGAGCACGGCGGATATTCCGTATTTACGGGCGTTGGTGAGCGTACCCGTGAGGGTAACGATCTGTATCATGAAATGAGTGAATCCGGCGTTATCGAGAAGACGGCCATGGTATTCGGTCAGATGAATGAGCCCCCCGGAGCAAGAATGAGAGTCGGACTTACCGGTCTTACGATGGCTGAGTATTTCCGTGACAAGGGCGGTAAGGATGTATTGCTCTTTATCGACAATATTTTCCGTTTCACACAGGCAGGATCCGAGGTATCTGCATTGCTCGGACGTATGCCTTCAGCCGTAGGTTATCAGCCTACGCTGCAGACAGAGATGGGCGCGCTTCAGGAGCGTATCACATCCACCAAGAACGGTTCCATCACTTCCGTTCAGGCCGTATATGTGCCTGCGGATGACTTAACGGACCCTGCGCCTGCGACCACATTCGCGCATCTGGACGCAACCACCGTTCTTTCGAGATCGATCTCTGAGCTGGGTATTTATCCGGCCGTTGATCCTCTTGCTTCCACATCCAGAATCCTGGATCCCCGTGTAGTGGGAGAGGAGCATTATCAGGTTGCCAGAGGCGTACAGGAAATCCTTCAGAGATACAAGGAGCTTCAGGATATCATCGCCATTCTCGGTATGGATGAGCTTTCCGAGGCTGACCGTCTGGTCGTAAGCCGTGCCAGAAAGATCCAGAGATATCTTTCCCAGCCCTTCTTCGTGGCAACACAGTTTACCGGATATGAAGGAAAGTACGTTCCTCTCAGTGAGACGATCCGCGGATTCAAGGAAATTCTGGAAGGAAAGCATGACGATATTCCGGAGAGCGCGTTCTTAAATGCGGGATCCATTGATGACGTAGTTGCAAGAGCAAAGAAGTAATAAGTAAGGAGTTCGTCAGGTATGGCAGAGTCGAATACAAACGAAAATCTATTTGCCTTACAGATCATCACCCCGGAGAGGATCTTCTACGAGGGACAGGTTGACATGGTGGAGTTTAACACCAGTGAGGGAGAGATCGGAATCTACAAAAATCATGTGCCGATGACGGTGATCGTTGCGCCCGGGGTACTCAGTATCTGGGAGGGTGAGACGGAGAAGAAGGCGGCTTTGCATTCGGGATTTGTAGAGATCCTGCCGGAGAAGGTAACCATTCTGGCCGAACTGATCGAGTGGCCGAATGAGATTGATGAATCCAGAGCGGAGTCCGCAGCAGACCGTGCAAGAGCCAGGATCGCTGCCCGTGGAGATGATGTGGATATCGATCGTGCACAGATCGCGCTGATGCGTTCGGTGGCCAGGATCAATGCCTTGCACTAAAATTGATCAGATTGAAATACCCTCTTCACAAAGCAGGATGTGAAGAGGGTATATTTTTTTAGGACCTGCAAACGATAACAGGTAGGAGTCGGCGGATGAAAAAGAAGCACATCAGCAAGGGAATCTTGAAAATCATATATTGTGTGGTGGTGTTCTTTGTGTCGCTGACTGTATTCGGAGCGGTGATGAACCGCGAGAACAAAGATACGACCATGACCATGAGCGATGCTACGCTGCCGGTAGTATCTTTCCAGATCGGAGGTATCCGTTACAACGAGATGTACGGATACCTGGCGGAGAGGGATTATACCCGTTTCCGTGAGGGGATCACACCCTTATTGGAAGACCGGACGTTAGCCTATAAGATCGATACCTACGGAACAGGGATCAAGAAGATCAATGTACGTGTGCGCTCCATTTCGGACGGACGTCTGATCGAGGATACGCAGATCTATGACTACGTGCAAAGCGGGCAGATCGTGACCGGAGAGATAACCGTTAAAGACCTTTTGGAACAGGGGAAGAATTACTCCCTGTGCCTGGTGCTTACGCTTGAGGATGGAAGAGAGACAAATTACTATACCAATATCCAGCCCTGCGAGGAGTATCCGGTAAAGGAGGTTCTGGAATTCGTTAAGTATTTTCATGACGGGACCTTTGATAAGTATGTATCCCAGCAGGAGCTTTCATCCTATATGTAGCCCGACGCGACGGGAGATAATTCAAGTTTTGCCGCCGTTTCCATCCACAGCAGTATCGATCAGCTGACCTACGGTAATCTCTATCCCCGGGCAGTGGGGGAAGCGGACTATCGAATTATCGAGATGGATAAGGAGACGGCCTCCGTTGTGGTGGAGTACATGATCAAAACCACTGTTGAAGAGAAGGACACATACTACTTTGCCAGAGAGTACTATCGCCTTCGTAAAGGAGATGAGAGGATTTATCTTCTGGATTTTTCCAGAACGATGGAGCAGGCATTTGACCCGGAAACCGGCGATATCGCAAACAACAAGATCGTGCTGGGGATCAGGGATAAAGTCGTGACCATGGCGGAAAGTACGGACGGAAGCCGGTTGGCCTTTGTGAGCGCGGGAAGACTTTTTTCCTATAATTCGGAAGAAAACAAGATGGCATATATCTTCGGATTTTATGACCGGGAAAATATGGAAGACCGCAGGGAAACCTATAGAAGCAACGATATAAAGATCTTCAGGGTAGACGATGACGGGAATATATACTTTTGCGTATACGGCTATATGAGCGGCGGAATACACGAAGGAGATCTGGGGGCGGCCGTGTATTATTACGATACGGCGCGTAATACGATAGAAGAGCTGATGTTTTTGCCCTATGCTGCGACGTACGATCTGCTTTGCCTTGAGATGGACAAGCTCTCCTACGCCAACGCGGCGGGAGAGTGTTTCTTTGTATTAAACAATACCGTATACCAGATCAATACAGTGACCGGTACCCGGAAGATTCTGGCGGAAAGCGTACCCTTAGGCGGGATCAGGATGTCCGGGAAAGGCCAGATGGCCGTCTGGGTGGAAGGGGAGGACTTATACCACGCGAGAAGTCTGATGATGCTTGAATTAAGCAGCGGAAATCTCATGACACTTGACTGCGAACCGGGAGAGAGGATACTTCCCATCGGATATTTTGACGAAGACATTGTATATGGGATCGCCAATGCGGCGGATGTCAGCGAGGATGAAAGCGGACATACCTTTTTCCCGATGAAGAGGATCTGTATCCGGACCATCAAAGGGGAAGTATTAAAAACCTACGAGGAGCCGGATGTCTATATCACGCAGGCGGTGATGAACGACAGGATGATCACTTTAAAAAGGGTAAGACGCGAAGAGGGTGAATGGATCGAGATCGGCGACGATCAGATCATGAATAATTCTTTGAGCGTTTCCGAAAAAAATACGGTAGCTACGGCGGTGACGGATAAGTACGAAACACTGGTACAGTTGGAGTTAAGAAGCGATATCGATACAAAGTCAATGCAGCTTTTAGCGCCACTCTTACTACTTCCGGAGGAAAACCGTACGGTGGAGATCGCCACGGATATAACGACGGCATATTACTATGTTTATGAGGAAGGCATCTTAAAAGCAGAATATCTCTACGCCTACGAAGCGGTACAAAGAGCCTATGAGACGGGCGCACCGGCCGTGGCTGCGGACGGGAGAACGATCTATAGGAAAACCACCAGACAGACGAAAAACCAGATCATGGCGATCAAGGGAGATCTGGTTGCGGAGGATGCGGAAAACGCTTCGGAGAAACTTGCCTGCTGTCTGGAAACGATCCTTAAATACGAAGGGGTTATAACGAGCGTAAAAGAGGATCTTGCTTCAGGGAAAAGAGCGACGGAAATCCTTGAGGAGTACCTTGACGGAGCGGATATCCTAAACCTCTCCGGCTGTTCCGTAGATATGATCCTGTACTATGTCGCGCAGGATATTCCGGTGATGGCCTTACGGGAGGATGGAAGTGCGATCCTGATCATCGGGTACAACGACACGCAGCTGGTGATCTACGATCCGGCAGTGTCCGGCGTCGCAAAGCACAGCCGTTCGGAAATCGAAAAAATGCTTCTTCCGGAAGGCAACCGTTTCATAACCTATATCCGCTGATAACGCAAAATGACACAGGGTGCAGGGAGGGGATTTTCAGAGAAACATCATATTCAATGCAAGGGGGCTGTGATATAATAACGGATAAGACAGGGTAGAATGAAGGAAATTCAGGGGTTCTCCTTGGAAAAAGATACCGGGAGAGAAAGTGTTGATTCTTTCAGTTAAAGAAGGAAAAGAAAAGAGAAAAAAATGCAGGACAGGACGGCAAAAGTTTGCTGTCTTGTTTGTGTGTCTGTTGATCGGCGGGGGAATTTGCGGTGACCGAACGGAGATGGTTTACGCCGAGCCGGAGGGGACGGATATCACGGATCTGACGGGACAGAGAGATGAGACACAGGAACAGCTCGATGCCGTCAATGAGACGATCGAAGAGCTGGCCGCCGAAGAGGAAAATGTCGAGATGCAGATCGCCGAGGTTTCGGAGGCACTGGTACAGATCATGGCTCAAGTGGAACTCTTGAGACAGGAAATCGATGAGAAGGAATTATCCATCGCCGTACACCAGTCTCTTTACGAGATCGCCGTTAAGAGGGAAGAGGATCAGTTAGAGGCGATGAACGTCCGTATCCGCTACATCTATGAATGCGGTGATGTGGACTATATTACCATTCTTGTGCATGCAACGAGTTTTTCGGATATGTTAACAAAGGCCGAGTATATCGAGAGCCTGTATGAGTACGATCGCAGGATGCTTGCCGAGTATCAGAAGACCGTACAGGAAGTGGCAGAAGCTAAGGCACAGTTAGAATTCGAAAAGGAAGAATTGGAAGGGATGCTGGCCGACTACGAAGAAGAGCAGGTCTACATGGAAGGCGTGATCGATGAGCTGAAGGCAATATCTGATGATTATCATCGTCAGATCAGCATAGCAGAGTCACAGGCAGCAGCCTATGCGGAGCAGATCCGCCGGCAGACGGAAGAGATCCGCAGGATCGAAGAAGAGGCGCGACGAGCAGCGGAAGAGGAAGCGAGAAGGGTTGCGGAAGAAGCAGCCAGAAAGGCAGCAGAGGAAGAAGCGGCAAGGATCGCCGCGCAACAGGCAGCGGCAGACGCCGCCAGAACAGAGGAAATGCAAAGACAGGCAGAGGCTCAATCGTTAGCGGAAGAAGCCGCGCAGCAGGAAGCCATTGCCGCCGTACAGGCATCGCTGGAACAGGCACAGCAAACGGGAGTGATCACGACTACCAAATCCGCAAGTTATGATGTGTCTTCCATCTATGCGGCAAACGGAAGCGACCTGGGGAAATCCATAGCGGTATTTGCCTGCCAGTTTATCGGCAATCCCTACGTTGCGGGAGGAACCAGCCTTACAAACGGGGCGGATTGTTCCGGATTTATCTTTTCGGTGTATCAGAATTTCGGATATAAGGTACCGAGGACATCATATGATTTCAGAACATTCGGCACGGAGGTATCCTACGAGAACGCGCAGCCCGGAGATGTGATCTGTTATCCCGGACATGTGGCTCTTTATATCGGCAACGGTATGATCGTACATGCGAGTTCGGTCCGTACGGGTATCAAGATATCAAACGCAAACTACAGGGAATTCCTTACGGTCCGCAGGATCATCTGACAGAAGGGAGAAGAGTATGGGCTTTTTTGATACGAAGGAACAGAAGCAGTTAGACGCCCTGGCAAACCGGATTCAAATGAACTTTGAAAACAACTACAAGGACGCCGCTCTTTTAAATCTCAAGGAGTATGAAGAGCTCCTGGCATATTGCAAGGAACATGGAAAGATTAAGGAAAGCAAGATAAAGAAGTACGAAGATACTCTGGAGGAGTACCGTCAGAGAACGAAGAACCACGCTCATAAGGATCAAAAGCCGAAGTGGTAGAAGGGTTAGGGTGAAAGATTTGGCAAGTCAGGCAAATTGTGATACCTGCGCGTATCTCAGTTATGATGAAGAGTACGGCGATTATGTCTGCGATGTGGATTTTAATATCGACGAGGACGACTATGCGCGTATGATGGAAAACGGATTTAAGGATTGCCCGTATTATACAAACGGAGATGAGTACCGGGTGGTCAGACATCAGATGTAGATGATATAGAGGAAGGACGATGAAAAAAGGTAAGAAGATAGGGATAATTGCCGGTGTGCTGCTGGTGGCGGCTTTGATCGTTACATTTTTTAGCTTTGCCAATTATTACAAGACGCGTTTTCAACAAAATACAGTGATCGACGGAGTGGATTATTCCGGAAGGACGCCGGAGGAAGCTGACGGGATGAGGCGCCGGCAGGATATGAACTATCATCTTCGCATTCTCGGAAGAGAGGGGAGCGAGGCGGTTTTAAGCGCGGAGCAGCTTGGAATGACGGTTTCTTATTCCAGAACCATGAGTGATATTTTGACGGAGCAGGATCCCTATGCATGGATCGGTGCCTGCTTTAACGGACATCTCTACACACTTGAGAGAACGGTTACCTACGATCCGGAGGTGCTGGCGGCGTCTCTGGAAGGGATCGGCTTTTTACAAAAAGAGAATATGAGAAAGGCGCAAGATGCCTATATCGGTGATTTTGATGAGGAGGCCGGAAGGTATGTGATAACGGCGGAGCGTCCGGGAACGGAACTTTCGATGGAAAAGGTACTGGAGGCGGCTGGCACGGCAATCTTAAACGAACAGCCGGAGGTGGATCTTGACGCTGCCGGGTGTTATCTCACGGCGGATATTACAAGTGAGGATGTGGCTTTAAATGCGGAGCTTGCGCACTTAAACCGGTTTCAGGATTCGGTGATCAATCTGCAGTTTGGCGAGGAAGTGGAGACTCTTGATTTCTCCGTTTTTCATGACTGGCTTACCTATGAAGGACAGGATGCCATCGTTGACGAAGGGCTGTTAACGGAGTATTTAAAGTCCCTGGCGGAAAACTATGATACTTACGGTAAGAAAGAATTGTTTACGACCGTAGACGGATATGTGATGGAGCTTCCCAAGGGAAGATACGGCTGGAAGCTCGATATTGATACCGAGAAAGAAACTCTGGTGGAGGAAATCTTATCCGGTGAAGAAACGACCAGAGAACCGGCCTTTACGGTCCGGGCAGCCCGGTGGGGTGAGGATGATATCGGTGATTACTACGCGGAGGTGGACATGACCGCGCAGAAAGTCTATGTGGTGGATCACGGACAGATCATCTTTACCTCAGACTGCGTGACGGGAAATATGTCCAACGGCAACGCGACTCCGCCCGGGATCTTCGGGGTGACCTATCGTCAGACCAACGCGATTCTTCGCGGAGATAATTATGCGTCGTTTGTGAATTACTGGATGCCTTTCAACGGCAATATCGGATTTCATGACGCCACCTGGAGGAGCCGGTTCGGCGGAGATATCTATCGTACGAACGGATCCCACGGGTGCATCAATATGCCTAAGGCCAGGGCAAGAGAACTCTTTAACATGATCTATCAGAACTGCCCTGTGATCTGTTATTACATTGATGATTCTTATATCGTTTCTTATCCGGACGGGGTGACGCCGACGGCTGCACCGATGATGGCGCCCGAACCGACACCGGAGCCGGTGATCATTGCCGAGCCGGAACCGACGCTTACGCCGGAACCGCTGCCGACAGCCGTACCGGTGCTTCCGGACGAGACGAGCGTATCCGATAACACCGTACCGGCGGATCCTTCACTCCTGCCGGTGCTGACCCCGGTTCCCGAAGGGGTTGTTTCGGATCCTTCGATCGCTGTACCGGATGTTACACAGGAAGTTCCGCTTGCGGATCTTTAGCAGGCACAGAACGTACAGTAAGTTTTACGGGGCGGTACTTACAGAGGAGGGTTACATATGGGGAAATGGGTTATGGCTCTGGATCAGGGAACGACCAGTTCCCGCTGCATTCTGTTTGACGAAAAGGGCAGGATAGCAGCAAGCGCGCAAAAAGAGTTTACGCAGTATTATCCGAATCCCGGATGGGTGGAACATGATCCCATGGAAATCTGGTCGGGACAGTTAAGCGTAGCCGTGGAGGCTCTTGGAAAGGCCGGCGGAGACATCACGCAGGTTGCGGCTATAGGGATCACCAACCAGAGGGAGACGACCATAGTGTGGAACCGGCATACGGGGAAGCCCGTCTATCCGGCCATCGTATGGCAATGCCGCAGAACAGCGGGGCGCATCAAAGAGATGAAGGAAGAGGGATGGGAGACCTATGTCAAAGAGACGACAGGTCTGATCCCGGATGCGTATTTTTCGGGAAGTAAATGCGCCTGGATTTTGGAAAACGTTCCCGGGACAAGAGAGCTGGCTGATAACGGAGATCTTTTGTTCGGGACTGTGGATACGTGGTTAATATGGAACCTTACCGCAGGGAAAGTTCATGTGACGGATTATACCAATGCTTCGAGAACCATGCTTTTTGATATACACAAAAAGCAATGGGATCATAAACTTCTGGATTATTTTAACATCCCCGTTTCCATGATGCCGGAAGTCAAGCCCTCCGGGACGGTATTTGGCGAAACAGCCAATACATTGATCGGAGCGGGCATACCCATCGCAGGGGCGGCGGGTGATCAGCAGGCTGCACTCTTTGGGCAGGGATGCATCCATCCGGGGGAGATTAAGAATACCTACGGTACGGGCTGCTTTTTGCTGATGAATACCGGGAAGGATCCGATCCTTTCATCCAACGGGTTATTAACGACGATAGCGGCGGGAACAACGGATGATGTGGATTATTGCCTGGAAGGCAGTGTCTTTGTGGCAGGCGCAGCCGTGCAGTGGCTTCGGGATGAATGCCGCATGATAGAGAAAGCGTCGGATACACAGACCATCTCAGAGGGACTTAGTGATACGGACGGAGTCTATGTGGTACCGGCTTTTACCGGACTCGGAGCTCCGTACTGGAATCCGTATGCCAGAGGCATGATCCTGGGACTTACAAGAGGAAGTGGCAGGAAGGTTATCATCCGGGCAACCTTAGAGTCCCTGGCCTATCAGACAGGGGATGTGATCCATGCGATGGAGCGGGACGCCAAAAAGGAGTTAAAGCATCTTAAGGTGGACGGCGGAGCCAGTAACAATGATTTCCTGATGCAGTTTCAGGCGGATATCTTAAAGACAACTGTTATCCGTCCTTCCTGCGTGGAGTCTACAGCGCTCGGAGCGGCATTTTTAGCAGGATTGTCATCCGGATACTGGAGGAGTAAGGAGGAAGTGTTCGGACTCCTGGAAGAAGAGAAACTCTTTGTTCCCGCTATGAGTGCGGAAGTCAGAGAGGAAAAGCTTAAAGGATGGGCCAGAGCGGTAAGCTGTGCGCTGGCTTATACGGATGAAGAGGAAGTACAGGACAGGTAAGGACGGTAAAAGGAGACGGGATGGGAAAAATATTTTGCCTGATGGGGAAAAGCGCATCCGGGAAAGATACTCTCTATCGCCGGCTGTTGGAAAGGGAGGATCTGGCATTGTCGGTGATCGTCCCCTGGACGACCAGACCGATCCGCGAAGGTGAGGAGGAAGGCAGGGAATACTACTTTGCCACACAGGAGCGCTTTAAAGAGCTTAAGGAAAGTCAAAAAGTGGTGGAAAGCCGTGTTTATCACACCGTTCACGGGGACTGGTATTATTTCACCGTAGATGACGAGGGGATCGAACTTTCCCAAAAGGATTACTTGATTATTGGTACATTACAATCTTATAATAGTATAAGGGAGTATTATGGGAGGGATCGCGTGATCGGTCTCTATGTTACGTTGGATGACGGGGAACGTCTCGAAAGGGCACTGAAACGGGAACGCAGCCAGAAGGAGCCGAAGTATAAGGAAATGTGCCGCCGCTTTTTGGCTGATCAGGAGGATTTTTCCGAAGAGAAGCTTGCGGAGGCCGGGATAGAGAGATGCTTTGTAAATGATGATCTCGAGCGGTGTCTGGATGAGCTTTCAGAGACGATCCTTTCGTACAGATAAGACAGGAGAGGGTTATGGCTGGATTTTCTGATATTGTAGGACAGGAGCAGATTAAAGAGCAGCTTCAGGGGAGCATCCGCGAGAAGAGGATTGCTCATGCGTATATTTTGAATGGTGAAAGCCGTTCCGGAAAAGAGTTTATCGCTAAGATCTTTGTGCAGACACTTCAGTGTGAACAGCAGGGAGAGGAGCCTTGCGGGGAGTGCCGTTCCTGCAGACAGGTCAAGAGCGGAAATCATCCGGATATCATCTATGTGCCGCATGAGAAACCCAATACTTTCAGTGTCGATGACGTGCGCGAAAAGATCAATGATACGGTAGATATCAAGCCGTATGCGTCGCCATATAAGGTATATATCATTCCGGAGGCGGAGAAGATGACGCCCCAGGCTCAGAACGCGATCTTAAAGACGATCGAAGAGCCGCCCGAGTATGTGGTGTTTATCCTGATGACGACCGGAACGGATATGCTGCTTCCGACGATCTTAAGCCGTTGTATCGTGCTGAACATGAAACCGGTTCGTGACGATGAGATGCGCTCATATCTGATCAATGTTCTTCACGTGCAGGAGAGCCGCGCGGAGATCTGCATCGCCTTTGCAAGAGGTAATGTGGGACGTGCCAAGGCGCTTGCGGAGAGTGAGGATTTCAGTAAGATCCGTACCGGAGCGCTGTCGCTTTTAAAGAACATCCGTGAGATGGACAGCAACGAAGTGATGGAGAGTTTAAAAGAAATACGAACCTACGGTTTTGATATCAATGATTATCTGGATATCATGGTTGTATGGTATCGTGATGTTTTGTTGTTTAAAGCAACACATGATATGAATCACCTGATCTTTCGGGATGAGATCACCAGCATCCAAAAGGTGGCACAGGTGAGCAATTACGAAGGGATAGAAGAGATCCTTCAAGCCCTGGAGAATGCGAGAAGACGTTTAAAGAATGCGGTTGCGGAAGATCTGACGATGTCTTTGCTGCTGATGACGATCCAGGAAAATCAAGGGAAGTGACCGGCTTACGGGCTTTCCTTACTATAAGACCGGAAGCAAGGAGCAAGTTGTATGAAGAAAGTTGTTGGCGTGCGTTTTCGCACTGCCGGAAAGGTATATTTTTTCGATCCGAAGGGATTGGATATCAAGCGTAATGACGGCGTGATCGTAGAGACGGCCAGAGGTCTCGAATACGGTACCGCCGTATATGCGGTAAGAGAGGTGGAGGAAGCGCAGATCGTTTCACCGTTAAAGCCGGTGATCCGCATCGCGACCGAGAAGGATAAAGAGCAGGAAAAGAGTAATCTCGAGAGGGAAAAAGAGGCGCAAAGACTCTGCAAAGAGAGGATCGTGGCCAGAGGGCTCGAGATGAAACTGATCGACGCGGAGTATACATTTGATAACAGTAAGCTGCTGTTTTATTTTACGGCAGAGGGAAGAGTGGACTTCCGTGAGCTTGTTAAGGATCTGGCAGGAATCTTCCATACCAGGATAGAGTTACGTCAGATCGGTCCGAGAGACGCGACCAGAATGCTTGGCGGTATCGGAAGCTGCGGAAGACCGTTATGCTGCAGTTCCTATTTAAGCGATTTTATGCCGGTATCCATCAAGATGGCAAAGGAGCAGAATCTCTCCTTAAACCCCGGGAAGATCTCCGGAATGTGCGGCCGTTTGATGTGCTGTTTAAATTATGAAAACGAAACTTATGAAGTGCTCAACCGCAACATGCCCAAGATGGGAGAGACGGTTACAACGCCGGACGGTCTGAACGGAACGGTGCAGAGCATGGATGTGCTCAGGCAGCGTGTTCGCGTGCTGGTTGAGGTGGGAGATGAAAAGGAGCTCGAAGAGTATTCCACGCATGAGCTGAAATTTAAGCGCCGTCCGCCGAAAAAGGATAAGCAGGATGACAAAAAGAAGCATGGCGGTGAGAACCGGGAAGAGAAAGAGGAATCCGTAGAGGATCTGATCGCAAAGGAAGAAAGGATCGGAGATAACGCGGATACGGATGACGGGGACGAATAAGGAAAAAGAGATGCAAGTGTTGCTAAAGGACGGAGAGAGGATCGATGATCTGCAGAGAAACGGCTTAAAGATCATTCAGGACCCGGAGCGGTTTTGCTTTGGAATGGATGCGGTGCTGCTCTCCGGATTTGCGCAGGCAAAGGCGGGAGACAGGGTGCTGGATCTGTGTACCGGCACGGGAATACTTCCGCTTTTACTCTCCGCCAGGACAAAGGCAGCCTCTGTCTGTGGGCTGGAGATCCAGGAGGAGAGCGCGGATATGGCATGCCGCAGCGTCCTGATGAACGGCCTGGAGGAGAAGATCAAGATCATAACGGGAGATGTTAAGGAGGCAGTGGGACTGTTTGGACCTGCCTCTTTTGAAGTTATCACCTGCAATCCGCCCTATATGATAGCCCAACACGGGATTGTGGGAAGCAATTACGCCAAGACGGTGGCAAGACACGAGGTGTTGTGCACCCTCCGGGACGTTTTAGTCGCATCTGCGTCGCTTTTAGTTCCCGGCGGGCATCTGTTCATGGTTCACCGGCCATTCAGGCTGGCTGAGCTGATCGTAACGGCCTCTTCAGTGAGTCTGGAACCGAAGAGGCTTCGGATCGTCTATCCTTTTGCGGATAAAGAACCTGCGATGGTACTGGTGGAAGCGGTGCGCGGAGGAAAGTCCGGTCTGAAGGTGGAAAAGCCGCTGATCCTTTTTGAAAAAAATGGCGAATATACGGAAGAGATAAAGTGGGATTACGGTTTTTAAAACCGTGTGTCCGTTTGAAACGGGAAAGGATCATTATGTCCGGAATCTTATATTTGTGTGCTACACCGATCGGAAATCTGAAAGATATCACTGCCAGGGTTTTGGAAACACTTGAACAGGTGGATCTGATCGCCGCGGAGGATACCAGAAACAGTATCCATTTACTGACGCATTTCGGTATACGCACGCCGATGACAAGTTATCATGAATACAACAAAACAGAAAAAGCCTACAGTCTGATCCATAGCTTAAAGGAGGGCAAAAATATCGCACTGATCACGGACGCGGGAACCCCTGCGATCTCCGATCCCGGCGAGGTGCTGGTCAGAATGTGTATCGAGGAGGGGATCACGGTCACATCACTTCCGGGACCGGCGGCCTGTATCACAGCGCTGACAGTATCCGGCCTTCCGACAAGGCGCTTCTGTTTTGAAGGTTTTTTACCTTCGGATAAAAAGGAGCGTAAACAGATCCTGGAGGAGTTAAAGACGGAAAGCCGTACGATCATCCTTTACGAGGCGCCGCATCACTTAAAAAAGTGCCTTAAGGATCTTCATGAGGCGTTGGGGCAGAGAAAGATCACTCTATGCAGGGAATTGACGAAGCGATTTGAGACGGTATTTGCCACCACGATCGAAGAGGCGATGGAGTATTACGAAACCGAAGAACCCAGAGGCGAGTATGTGCTGGTCGTAGCCGGAAGGGATCTTAAGGAGGCTGTGCTTACAGAACGGCAAAAATATTCGGATGTACCGATACGGCAGCAGGTGGAAACACTGATGGAAAAGGGTATGGATAAAAAGAGTGCCATGAAAGAGGTGGCCGGATTAAGAGGCATACCGAAACGGGAAGTTTATAAGGCCTGTCTTCCGGGGGACGGAGAAGAGTAAAACAATTTTTCATCATTCTCGTTTTTTCGGTTGACAAACAAAGATGTGATAAATATACTTGCCTTAACATAGAAGAGGAGATACGAACAGGTTTCCTTACAAAACAGGCGGTCAGGGGGAAATGATCCGGAGCGCTTTAAATAAAAATCAGAAGCAGAAGGAGAAATTTGTTATGTTGGAAAAACTAGCTGAAATCATTACTGAACAGTTGCATGTTTCACCGGGAGTTGAAATCACGGAGGAGACTTCCTTCAAAGAAGATTTAAGAGCTGATTCTTTCGAGCTTATGGAGCTGATCATGGCAGTGGAGGAAGAGTACGGTATCCACGTAGAGGATGATGAACTTGAGGGATTTGAGACGGTCGGAGATGTGCTGGAGTACATTAAACGGCACGGTATCGACCTTGAGTGATCTTTTGTAAACAGACCGGCTGTATGATGAGCGGATCTTTTTTAGATCTGTCGGATGGCTTTTGAAAGATAAGCGGCAGGATGCGTATGCACCTGCCGATTTTTCTGTATGGCAGGGAGCAGGGATCCCGGGAGACGAAGTCTTTTGGTAAACAATGATCCGGGAGAAAGAGGAAACGGAGCGGACATGCGATGGAAGAGATTATGACAAACCGGCTGGACCGGAGTTTTTATCAATATCAGGAAGAATTTGAAGAGGCGGCTCTTCGGACGCTTCGATCCGGATGGTATATCATGGGTAAGGAACTCGAAGCCTTTGAAGAGGAATACGCTGCCTGGATTGGAAGTAAATACTGTGTTGGTGTGGGAAACGGATTAGACGCCCTGACACTGGCTTGCCGTGCCATCGGTTTAAAGGAAGGCGATGAGGTGATCGTTCAGGGAAATACCTTTATCGCCAGTGTGCTTGCGATCTCGAATACGGGCGCTGTGCCGGTGTTCGCGGAACCGGATGAGTACTATGGCATCGAAGCGGACTCCGTTCGTGGGGCGATCACGGATAAGACCAAAGCCGTGATGGTCGTACATCTTTACGGACAGCCTGTGGAACTTGAGGAGATCGTAAAGATCTGTCGGGAATATGATTTGCGCCTGATCGAAGACTGCGCTCAAAGCCACGGTGCCAAATACTACGGCCGGATGAGCGGAACATTTGGTGACATAGGTTGTTTTTCATTTTATCCGTCCAAGAACATCGGAGCATTCGGCGACGCCGGAGCCATCGTGACGGACAATGAGGAGTACAGAGACCGTATAAAGATGCTTCGAAATTATGGAAGCAAAGTCCGCTATCAAAACGAAGAAACCGGGATCAACTCAAGACTCGACGAGATTCAGGCGGCGCTTCTTCGCGTGCGTCTTCGCCATGCGAAGGAGATGTATGAGGAGAGGTTAGCGATCGCGGGACGGTATCGGGAAGAGGTAAAGAATGAGAAAATAGAACTTCCCCTTCGCAGACCGCAGGCTGACCATGTCTATCACCAGTTTGTCATCCGCTGTAAAGAACGGGATGAATTGGCGGCTTTTTTAAAAGAACGCGGGATTTCGACGATCATTCATTATCCCATCCCCCCGCATCTTTCGAAGGCGTACGAATATCTCGGATACAAAAAGGGAGATCTTCCAAAGACCGAAGCATGGTCAGAGGAAGTGCTGTCCATCCCCATGTATAACGGGATGACGAAAGAGGAACAGGATAGGGTAATAGAGGCGTTAAACGCTTTCTAATGTGTAAACACCCGGTTTGAAAGGAAGTTACATGCAGGAAAAACGCAGACAGATCCGGCTGCCGGAAGGAGCCCGGAAAATCATAGAAATATTAAACCAAAACGGATACGAGGCGTATGTCGTCGGCGGCTGCGTCAGGGACAGTCTCCTCGGAAGAGAACCGGCGGACTGGGACATCACGACGTCGGCTCTGCCGCAGCAGGTAAAAGCGCTCTTTAAGACGATCGATACGGGATTGCGACACGGGACGGTAACTGTTCTGTTAAGGGATAAAGAGGGAATCGAATCCTATGAGGTAACCACATACCGGATCGACGGAGAGTACGAGGATGCAAGGCATCCAAAGGAAGTGACGTTTACATCGAGTCTGTCCGAAGATTTGGCAAGAAGGGATTTTACGGTAAATGCCATGGCCTATCACCCCGAAGAAGGGGTGGTCGATCTCTACGGCGGAGAAGAAGATCTCGAAAAGAGGATCATACGCTGCGTGGGAGACGCGAAGGAACGTTTTACGGAGGATGCGCTCAGGATGATGAGAGCTATCCGTTTCGCGGCACAGTTAAGCGCCTGCATAGAGGATAATACCTATGCCGCCATCCGGGAAATGGCACCGTCCATCGAAAAGGTAAGCGCGGAGAGGATCCATGCTGAGATGGAAAAGCTGCTGGATTCGGATAATCCGATGTTTTTTAAACTGTTTTACGAGACGGGTCTTTCCGCGTACTTTATGCCGGAATTTGACCGTTGTATGGAGACAGAGCAGAATAACCCGCATCATCTGTACTCCGTCGGAGAGCATATCCTGTATTCGTTACAGACACTTGACCTTGAAAGACTGCGCTTGGAACGGCCGGATACCTATGATGAGGATCTGCGCCTCCTTCGGATCACGATGCTCTTACACGATATCGCGAAGCCGCAGTGCAAGACTACGGATGAGAACGGGATCGATCACTTTAAGGGGCATAACCGCGAGGGTGTGGGACTGTCCGAGGAGATCTTACGGCGGCTTAAATATGATAACGATACGATAGAGATGGTCAAAGGGTTTACTTTACATCATGATTGGCGCCCGGATCCCACGCCGTCAGCGATCCGTCGCGGGATCAACAGGATCGGAGAGAAGTTCTTCCCGCTGCTTTTCTATGTCATGGAGGCGGATCTCCGTGCGCAAAGCGACTACGAGAGAGAGCAAAAGGAAACGCGTCTGGTCCGGATGAGGGAGATATACGAAGAGATCGTAAAAGACAGGGAATGCGTGTCTTTAAAGACGCTTGCCGTCAAAGGAGCGGATCTGATCGCTGCGGGGTACGAACCCGGACCGCAGATAGGAAAAATCCTCTCCGGAATGCTCGAAGAAGTGCTGGAAAATCCCGAACACAATGAACGGGATTATCTGATGAAACTCTTTGATATATATTGACAAAACGGGCAAAAGCTAATATAAAAGATACATAGGCTTTTTTAGGTCTAAACGCAGAATCGGGCTGCCTGGACGGCTCAGTATAATAAGATTTAGGAGGAGTTCTAGCATGAACAAGACAGAATTAGTTGCAGCAATCGTTAAGAAGGCTGGCTGGGAGGACAAGAAGGATGCTAAGAAGAATGCTGAGGCATTGGTTAACGCATTCACAGAGACTGTTGCAGAGGCTCTCAAGGATGGAGATAAGGTTCAGTTGATCGGCTTTGGTACGTTTGAGATTTCCGAGAGAAAGGCAAGAACCGGACGCAATCCCCGTACCGGTGAGTCCATGAAGATCAAGGCAAGCAAGGCACCCAAGTTTAAGCCCGGTAAGGCATTCAAGGATGCTATCAACTAACAGGAATACTTGTGTAGAGAAATGATATGTTCAGGGGCAGCTGTTACGAATGGTAGCAGTTGCCTTTTCCGTATCAGGGAGAAGAAACATGAGACTGGATAAGTATTTAAAGGTATCCCGCCTGATCAAGCGACGCACGGTAGCCAATGAAGCCTGCGACGCGGGACGTGTTACGATCAATGAAAAGGTGGCGAAAGCTTCGCAGGAAGTTAAGCCCGGAGATGTGATCGCGATCCATTTCGGAAACAGGGAGACAAAGGTACGCGTATTGACGGTACAGGAGTCTATACGCAAGGAAGACGCGGAAAATATGTACGAATATGTATGAATATGTATGATCCCGGCGGCTTATCTACCAGATGTGGTAGTTGACGCAGAAACCATTTGTCGGTAATATTATTATGTGAACGTAGAGGTATGGCGTGTAAGGTATAGGTGATCGAATGAGCGGGAGAATGCGTATGCAGGAATCAAACGCAAAACGGAATACAAAACATCAGACACAGCCCCGTAATGGACGTAAGCCGGCGCAGGAGGATCGAAGAGAGGTCGCGTTTCGCAAACACAGGGACAGTACGGGCGGCGTGTTGCTGATATTGACAATTGTATTTGCCGTCATAACCTTAGCCATCACGGTTCAATACAATGAATTAAAGACCGAGGCAGAAGCGGTATCCGCTAACTGTGCCGTTTACGCCACCGGACTGGAGAAGGAGCAGGCCAGATCGGAAGAACTCGACGAATTTGAGGTCTATACACATACGAAGAAATACATTGAAGAACAGGCAAAGAGCCTTGGGTATGTATATGACGGAGAGATCATCTACAGGGCAGAGCAGTAAGCGGATGAACATCGAAACGATGTACACCGAAACGCTGAACATCGAAACGCTGTACATCGAAACAGAGACAGAACAATGACAGGACAGCTGCGGCATTGCCACAGCTGTTTTTTGCGAAAACGAAAAACCAATCGTGCGCTGTCGTTAAAAGGCGCGGAGGACGGACATGGCGCAGACATTGCGGGAAAAAGTCAAAAACTATATGAGCCGGCAGGAGATGCTTTGCGACAACGAGCCGGTCGTTGCGGGTATTTCCGGCGGGGCGGACTCCGTATGCCTCCTGGATGTCTTATCCAAGATCCTTGACGGAAAGAGAGGGAGGATCTTAGCGGTATGCGTTGACCACGGGTTAAGACAGGCGGCAGCAGGGGAGGCAGAGTATGTGCGTACACTCTGCGAAGAACGATCGATCCCGCTTAGGATACTACGATGGGACGTAGCGGCGTGCGCATCGGATAGGGGGATCACCACCGAAGAAGCAGGACGTCTGATCCGGTATGCATCTTTTGAGGCATGCGCTAAGTCGCCGGAGGGATACCCGGGGGGACTTAACAAAGTGATCGAAGAAAATTTGCGACCTTACCTCCGGACGGCTGACGCGGGAAAGGCGTTTGATAAAGAAACTTCTTATAAGATCGCGGTCGCGCACAATGCAAACGATACGGCGGAAACGGTGCTGTTCCATCTCTTCAGGGGAACGGGGATCAAAGGATTGACCGGGATCCCGGCCAAGAGAGATAATATCATCCGACCGCTTTTGTGCTGCACCAGGGAAGAGATCGAAAGGTATCTTGCAGCGGAAGGAATAGAGTTTTGTACGGATGAAAGCAATCTGGAGGATGTGTATACAAGAAACCGGATCAGGCATCATATCCTTCGGACAGCCACGGAAGAGATCAACGAAAAGGCAGTGGAACATATTGCGCAGATGTCTGAGCAGCTAGTCCTGGCGGAGGGCGTATTGGAGGAGTTGACTAAAGAGGATTACGAAGACTGCCTTGTTTCGAACGGGAGTAAGGAAGTCCTTTCGCAAAGCCTTTCCGCTGTTAAACTTAAAAATCTTCAACCTTATCGTAGACAGAGGGTATTGAGAAAAGCCTTTGAAGAATCCGCCGGAACCTTAAAAGATCTGGAATATGATCATATCATGGCACTTGAGCGTCTTACGGAAGGAAGGGATGCAAAGGAGCTCTCTCTTCCCTGCGGGATCAAAGCCTGTCTGGATGGAGAGAGGTTGGAATTTTGGAAGACGGAGGGGAGCATACTGGAGGAAAAAAAGAGGCAGTCCGTACCGGTGGATGTGCCCTTTACGGTCGGGGAGGAAGTGCTGCTTAACGAGGCCGGATGGAAGGTAAGCAGCGAATGGCATGAACGGAAAAAGGAGGAATATATTTCCGGAGAACAATATACGAAATGCCTGGATTATGATAAAATAAAAGTTGGTGTTCGCTTAAGAACAGCGCTTCCGGGCGACTGGCTTGTGATCGACCGAAAAGGAAAAAAACAGTCGCTTCGGCGTTATCTCATCAATGAAAAGGTTCCCGTATCCGAGCGGGGGCGGGTACTTGTTCTGGCAAAGGAAGACCACGTGTTCTGGATCGTCGGATACAGGATCGGAGAAGATGTAAAGATCACGGATACAACCGAAAAGGTATGTACGATACGCGCGGAAAAGGCAGGGAAGTAAGAATACGTGAGATAAAAGAGAGGTAGAGAGATGGGTGATAAGATCAGCGTACTGATACCGGAAGAGAAAGTGGAGGAACGCATCCGTGAGTTGGGAAAGCAGATCGGAGAGGATTATAAGAAAGAAGGCGTGGAGGAGATCCTTTTGATCGGGATCCTGAAAGGAGGAGCCTTTTTCGCAACGGAACTGGCAAAGAGACTGGATCTTCAGGTCATGGTGGATTTTATGGCCGCATCGAGCTACGGGGACAGTACAGAGTCAAACGGAAATGTGAAGATTACGAGGGATACGGATCTTTCCGTGGAAGGAAGGGATATTCTGATCGTGGAGGATATCATCGATACGGGAAGAACCCTGAAAGCCTTGCTGGAAATCATAGGACAGCGCGGGGCGAAAAGCATTCGTCTGTGTACTCTGTTGGATAAACCCGACAGACGCGTTTCTCAGGTGAAAGTAGATTATAACGGTTTTAAGATCCCGGATGTATTTGTTGTGGGGTACGGACTTGATTATGCGCAAAGATACAGAAATCTTCCCTACATCGGGGTTGTGGAACCGGAAAAGTAAGAAACAATAAACAGAAGGAGAAAAACATTGAAAGGACATAAAAGTTACAGCCTGTACATGATGGTCTTCCTGATCATCCTTGCGGTATGTATAGGCATCAGCTATTACACAAGACAGACACCGGCGTACAGCCGGCAGGATTTCCTGGGTGACCTTGCAAACGGTGAGATCGTCAAGGTGGAGATTGAGCAAAACCGTGAAGTTCCCACCGGTACGGTAGATGTCACACTGAGTAACGGCGCAAGCCGTTCGCTTTCCGTTTCTGATGTAAAGGAGATAGAACGGATCCTGCAAGGTCAGGGAATAGAGTATACACTGTACGATATTCCTCAAGAGGGATGGTTTTCCATGTACGGACTTCCACTTTTGATGGTGGTGATCGTCTGCTTTTTCTTTTACATCATGGTGGCAGGCGCCCAGGGCGGTAACTCGAACAGCAAGATGATGAATTTCGGTAAGAGCCGTGCACAGATGATCAAGGATTCCAAAGTCACCTTTGCCGATGTGGCCGGATTAAATGAGGAGAAAGAGGATCTCGAAGAGATCGTGGACTTCTTAAGCGATCCGAAAAAGTACGCGCAGGCAGGCGCGAGAGTTCCGAAGGGTATCCTGTTAGAGGGACGTCCCGGTACCGGTAAAACACTTCTTGCCAAGGCGATCGCCGGTGAAGCGAAAGTGCCATTCTTCAGTATCTCCGGTTCGGACTTTGTGGAGATGTTTGTCGGTGTAGGTGCCAGCCGTGTCAGAGACTTATTTGAAAATGCCAAGAAAAACGCTCCCTGTATTGTCTTTATCGATGAGATCGATGCGGTAGCCAGACGCAGAGGAACCGGTATGGGCGGCGGACACGACGAGCGTGAGCAGACCTTAAACCAGCTTCTGGTGGAGATGGACGGATTTGAAGTAAATCAGGGAATCATCGTTCTGGCGGCCACAAACCGTGTGGACATCCTTGATCCGGCTATCTTAAGACCCGGACGTTTTGACAGGAAGATCACGGTAAGCCCGCCTGATGTACGCGGCAGGACAGAGATCCTTAAAGTTCACGCCGCCAATAAAAACCTCGCTGAAGATGTCAATCTGGAGGAAGTAGCCAGAACCACTGCGGGCTTTACGGGAGCCGATCTGGAAAACCTTTTAAACGAATCCGCCATCAAGGCGGTTAAAGCCGGCAGAAGGTTTATCATGGATGAGGATATCAAGAAATGCCTGATCCAGGTAGGCATCGGAACGGAAAAGAAGAGCCGTATCATTTCTCAAAAGGAGAGAGAGATCACGGCATATCATGAATCGGGACACGCGATCCTCTTCCATGTGCTTCCGTTGGTAGGACCGGTTTATGCGGTGTCCATCATTCCCACCGGAGGAAGCGCTGCCGGATATACGATGCCGCTGCCGGAGAGAGATGAGATGTTCAGGACCAAAGAGCAGATGCGTCAGGATCTGATGGTGACTCTGGGAGGCAGGATCGCGGAGGAGCTGATCTTCGGCGATGTGACTAACGGCGCGTCTGCGGATATCAAGTCGGCGACACATACCGCCAAGGATATGGTGACCAGGTATGGATTTTCCGACAAACTCGGCATGATCAACTACGCGGAGGATGATAACGAAGTATTTATCGGACGTGATCTTGCGCACACCAAGGGATTTGGTGAAAAGAAGCAGAACGAGATCGACGAAGAGGTAAAGCGTATCATTGACGAGTGCTACGAAGAAGCAAAGAAGATCTTAAAAGATCATATGGAGGTTCTTCACTCCTGCGCGAAACTTCTTTTGGAAAAAGAAAGGATCAATCGGGCTGAGTTCGAAGCATTGTTCAACTGACACAAAGATTGAAGTACTTCCTGTACAGGATGCACACTTGTAAAAGTTGCACAATGAAACGAATAAGTTATTGTAAACTTTGTGTGTTTTGGAAATGGACGAAAAAAAGGTTTTGCATATAATAATACTTGTAACCCCCAATACATTTTATAGTTTTTTGCTATAACCCCATAAGAAAGAAATACCTTCTCTGAAAATGACAGTTCGAAAGACCTGTCATTTTTACTGTCTTTTTTTGTTTAGAGTTAACATAAACCTTGAGAACAGAATAATAATTCTGTATAATTCAATCTGAAGGGCTATTCTGTCTGAAACATGTAAACGGATCAAATAGTAAGCAAAGGGGGAAACAAAATGGCTGACAGCGATATACAAGGTTATAAATGCAAAGCCTGCGGCGGACCGTTGGAGTTTCGCGGCGACTTAAACAAGATGTTTTGTAAGTATTGCGACAGCGAGTATGACTTGAGTGAGTTTGAACAGGAGCAAGAGGGCTCGAACGCTGCGCTAACCGCATGGGATCAAAAGGACTGGACGCAGATTCAGCCCGGAACCAAGGGAATGAAGGAGTATAATTGTACCTCCTGCGGCGCGGATCTGGTAACGGATGAAAATACCGGTGCCACAGAGTGTCCATACTGCGGAAGTCCCGTGATCGTAAAGGATACCTTTGAGGGAATGTTCCTTCCGGATGGAGTGATCCCTTTTAAAGTAGATAAAACGGCAGCGCAGGAGGCATTAAAGAACTTCTACAAGGGAAAGAAGCTTCTTCCGAAAAACTTTACGGACAGCAACCGTATCGATAATATCAACGGTATGTATGTACCGTTCTGGCTGTTTGATTGTACCGTGGAAGGCGAAGGCCGGTACGAAGGTAAGCGTAAAGTCGGAGAGTTCCGGCGTACGGAACGTGTAGGAAATGAAGACAGGACCGTAACCTATGAGGAGTTTGAATTCTTTGATGTATTCAGAGAAGGTTCCATGCAGTTTGAAAAGATTCCGGCTGACGCGTCCAAGGAGATGAATGACGCATATATGGATTCGCTTGAACCGTATGATTTTTCGGCAGTTGTTCCTTATAATTCCGCTTATTTTTCCGGTTATCTTGCCAACAAGTATGACGAGACGCAGGAAGAGGTCAGAGACCGTGTGGAAAAACGTGTGGACAGCACGATGAAGTTAGAGTTGAGCAAAACGGTTACCGGATATGACAGTGTATCCACGCAGAAGGCAAATACAAGGATTACCGACAGCAAAGTTCACTATGTAATGCTTCCGGTATGGATGTTAAGTACGAAGTACAACAATGAGATCTATTCTTTTGCGATGAACGGACAGAGCGGAACAGTGACCGGTAATCTTCCTGTCGATTCAAAAAGAGCAACGGGATTGCTTTTAAAGACAGCCGGGATCGCAATGGTCATTATAGAGATCTTTCTGGCAATACTTGAATACAATTCGGAGATTTTGCCTCACATCATTGCATTGGTTGTATCTCTGTTCATCGGATTTGCTGTTTTAAACAATGAAAAGCACAAGATGGTCACACACCAGGCTTCTAACGCCGCCAATTATATTGTGAAGGATTCTTTCAGTCTACGCAGGCGTTACGATTCCTTCAGCCATAAGAAGACGGAGCGGAAGGGGTAGGATTTTAAAGGCAGGAATAAAGATATGCAATGGTTTACCGCAGTCCCCTTTCTGCGGACGGTATAAAAAGGAGGGTTATTTGATGAAGAAATATGTTGCGGAATGTATAGGTACCTGTGTCCTGGTATTTCTCGGATGTGGTACCGCAATGCTGGTTGGTTGTAAACCGGATGCCGGAAGCGGTTATCTTTGCACAGCGTTGGCCTTCGGACTTGTGATCGTCGGGATGGCTTACTGTGTGGGAAATATTTCCGGATGTCACATCAATCCGGCGGTATCCCTGGGATGCCTGCTGGCAAAGAGAATGGATGCCAGGGATTTTGCCGGATATGTTATTGCGCAGTGCATCGGAGCACTGGCAGGAAGCGCGCTTTTGGCTCTGATCTTTAATCTTGGCGGTGTGGTTGACCAGACCGGCGGATACGGCACCAACGGTCTTGACGGTGTTAACGGAAGCGCGATCGCGGGTCTTTTGGTAGAGCTGATCTTAACCTTTATCTTTGTACTGGTAATCCTTGGTGTTACCTCTGCAAAGGCAGGTCACGGTTCCTTTGGCGGACTGATCATCGGTCTTACACTGGTACTGATCCATATTGCAGGCATCGGTCTTACCGGAGCATCCGTTAATCCGGCAAGAAGCTTCGGACCTGCGGTTGTAGCAGCGGTTGCAGGTAATTCGGCCGGACTGAAGTCCTTATGGGTATTTATCGTAGGACCTCTCGCAGGCGGCGCTCTTGCAGCATGCGTTTACAGTTGGCTGGAGAAGGAAGATAAGTAAGATACATAAGTAATCCGGATTTCGAAAAGGGGACGGGATCGTGAATCATTGAAAGCAGAATATTGCTTCCACTTTGTTAAGAAGAGCATCGGTTATCCGGTGCTCTTTTTGATAAGGGAGTGGAAGACGGGAATCCCTGACCAAAGGCTCTGAGATTGCGAAGAATGCTAAATATTGGTAAGATAAGGTGGATCGGTATTGCAACGATCGATTTGTTTAAGAAGGGATGAAGGTACGATGGAAACGGAAGTGATCGCGCATATTTATACGGATTTCCCGGAAAAATTCGGGATACCCAGACAGAGCAACCTGGTGGAGGGAGCGCGCGGAAAGATTGTATTTACGCCCAAATACCGGAATCCGGATGCGCTGCGCGGAATAGAAGAATATGATTATCTGTGGCTTTTGTGGGATTTTTCAAAAGCGCACAGACAAAACTGGGCAGCAACGGTTGCCCCGCCCCGCCTCGGCGGAAGAGAAAGGATGGGCGTATTTTCGACAAGGTCACCTTACAGACCCAATTCGATCGGTTTGTCCTCGGTTCGTCTGGAACGTTTGGAAAAGGAAGAGGAGCGGGGGATCGTCTTATATGTAAGCGGCATTGATATGCTAAACGGTACGCCGATCCTGGATATCAAGCCGTACCTTCCCTATACGGATGCCCATCCGGACGCAAAGGCAGGGTTTGGAGAAAGGGATGTTAAGGGAAATCTTACGGTAGATATTCCAAAGGAATGTCGGTCACAGATAGATCCAAACGATCTGGAAGATATTTACCGGATCCTGCAGCAGGATCCCAGAACGGCGTTTATACATGATGAAGAGAGAGTCTGGGGAGTGGCCTACGGGAAATATAATGTCCGTTTCACGGTAAAAGGTGAGATCCTTACCGTGAGAGAGATTGAGATAAGATAAAAACCGACAGGGGAGACCCGAAAGGAGATAGAGATGGAAGAAACAGCGAAAAAAGATCGGATCAAGGTATCGGCGGTATGTATGGCGGCGATAAATTTTTCGATGCAGCAGAATTATATTCCCGCGGTGCGCAGTATTCTCCTAAAGAATGAATCGGATGAAGAAGTAAACGATCTGGAGTTAACCGTGTCGTTTGAGCCGGCGTTTGCAAGAGAGTATCACGCAAGGATCGAGCGTCTCTCTCCCGGACAGGAGTGGGAATTACAGCCTGTAAAGATCCTTTTATCGACGGAATATCTCTTTTCGCTTACGGAAAAGATCGTCGGAACGATCATCATGGAAGTAAAGGACCGGGACGGCCAGATCTGCGGGAATCTGGAACAGAGCATAGAGCTTCTTTCTCCGGATCAGTGGTGCGGGATCGACATCATGCCGGAGCTTTTAGCGGCTTTCGTAACGCCTAACGACAGTCATATTCCGGAAGTGCTAAGTCAGGCATCGGAATATTTAAGACAGTGGGGGATGGATGGATCAATGGATGCATACCAGACGCAGGATCCCAATCGGGTGAAGATGATAATGGCCGCGATCTATACCGCCATCAGGGATCTTAAGATCGATTATGTGATGTCACCGCCCGGCTTTGAGGCAATGGGACAGCGCATTCGCAGTGTTGCCGCAATAATGGATAAAAGGCAGGGAAACTGTCTGGAGATGTCTCTCTTTTACGCTTCCTGTCTGGAGGCGGCGGGATTACGTCCTCTGGTTGTGATCATTACCGGACATGCTTTTGCGGGATGCTGGCTGGATCCGCAGAGTTTCGCGGACTGTTCGGTAGATGATGTTTCCGTGCTGGAAAAGAGGATTGCAAGCGGTGCGGAGGAACTCCTTTTAGTGGAAGCAACGGCGATGAATACCGGCAGCAATAACTCGTTTGGAGGCTTTGATTTTGACCGCGCGGTGAGCGTGGGCGCGGGACATCTGTCCAAGCCGGAGAAATTTAACTGTGTGATCGATATTTTCAGGTGTCGTACGGGCGGGATCCGTCCGAAGGCCGGAAATCTTGAGGAATATCAAAAGGAAGCGGAGACAAGGGATCATAAAGACAGTGCGTCCGGTACCGTTAGCGCGCCCGCGGCATTGGATACTTCTCTTCGCGGCAGGGTGATCGAAGGAGGGGCTACGATCACCAGACAGCAGATGTGGGAGAGAAAGCTTCTGGATTTCAGCCTTCGCAACGCCCTGTTGAATTTCCGTGTGAATAAGAATGCCCTTCAGCTGATGCTGGAGGATGAGGGTCTGATCGAGGATGAACTGGCGGAAGGAAAGGAATTCCAGATCCTTCCGATTCCCTCGGAGTGGAAGGGAAGTCTTCGTGACGATAAAGTATATGAGGCGGAAAACGGTGGAAGCCTTTCTTTGGACTTCTCTTTGGAGGAGTTGAGAAACGGCCGCATCCATACATTCCTCGAGGAGGATGAGCTGGCGGTTTCCATGAAGAATATCCAGCGTTTTGCCAAAGTCAGTCTGGAAGAAAACGGAGCCAATACACTGTTCCTGGCTCTTGGTTTTTTACGTTGGTATGAAACGGATAAATCGAAAAAGGCCCGTCTGGCACCGCTTCTTCTGGTTCCCGTGGAAGTGGTAAAGAGTGTTCGTAAGAAGGGCTATATCCTTCGGAGCAGAAATGAGGAAACGCAGGTTAACGTTACGCTCCTGGAATACCTTCGTCAGGATCACGGGATCGCGATCGGCGGACTCGATCCTCTTCCGGAAGACGAACACGGAATCGACATTCCTCTGGTTCTCCAGACCTTCCGTCAGGCGGTAATGGAGAAAAAAGGCTGGAATGTATGTAATTATGTTTTCCTGGGACTGTTTTCTTTCGGCCAGTTTGTAATGTGGAACGATCTGCGTAACCGTTCCGATGATCTCAAGGCAAGCCGCGTGGTCCGAAGCCTTATGGACGGCGGAATGCCCGAAGCGGAGCAGCAGATGCTCGCAGAGAGTGAAGAGGGTGGCGTTACCCTGGAAAATATTGACGAAACAGTGATGCCGGCGGATATGGCGGTTCCTTTAAGTGCCGATTCCTCCCAGATGGTGGCAATCGTTACGGCAGCCAGGGGAAAGAGTTTTGTTTTACATGGTCCCCCTGGGACCGGAAAGAGTCAGACTATCACCAATATGATCGCCAATGCTCTTTATCAGGGTAAGTCGGTCCTTTTTGTGGCGGAAAAAATGGCCGCCCTTTCGGTGGTTCAAAAGCGCCTGGCGGCAGTCGGACTGGATGCGTTTTGCCTTGAGCTCCACTCCAACAAGACCAACAAGACGTCGGTGTTAGGACAGCTTGAAAAGGCGCTGGAAGTGGGCAGGATCAAGGCGCCGGAGGAGTATGAAGAAACGGCAAAGCGTCTTAAGGAGATGAGGCAGGAATTAAATCATACCCTTTTGGCACTTCATCGAAAGCGCAATTTCGGCGGCTCCCTCTATGATGCCATCAGC
>CALDIE010000138.1 GCA_937901625.1 uncultured Lachnospiraceae bacterium | reverse complement strand
GGCATGATTTTCCGAACGTGACGCTTGTGGGAGCGCTCCTTGCGGACATGTCCTTGCACAGTGGCGACTACAGGGCAGCGGAGAGAACCTTCCAGCTCCTTACACAGGCAGGGGGAAGAGCCGGTAGAGGAAGCAAAAAGGGTGAATTTATCATCCAGACCTACGACCCGGAGCATTACGCGATCCGTTTCTCGGCAGCGCAGGATTATACCGGATTTTACGAAGAGGAACTGGCCTACAGGAAGTTGGCTTCCTATCCGCCGGTATCACATATTCTGACCGTGCAGTTTTATTCCCGTTCAGAGACGGCCGGGGGCGTGCGCGCACAGACCATGGCGGATCTTATTAAAGAAGAAATCCGACGGGGTGCCTTTGGAAAATATCTGTCAGTCATCGGACCGGCGCCCGCGATGATCGCGAAGGTCAATGACATCTATCGCACGGGACTGCATTTTCGCTGCGAGGATGAGGAGATGCTGATCAAGGTCAAGGATCTGATCGAGGAACAACAGGGCAGGAACCGCAGGGAAGGGACATTTTCCGACAAAGAGGATGTGATCATACAGTTTGACCTCGACCCTGTCGGCGGATTCTGATGACGGATTCCAAATGTTTTGGAAATGCGGGAATTTCAAAACGAAACGGAGCGATTCACATATCAAGGCAGGGGAATAAGACCTTTTTACCCGGATATCATAAGATACAGTATTTAAGATATAGATCATACACACACCAAACAAAACAGGAGGAAGTAAAAATGGCATTAAGAAATATCAGGCTTGAAGGCGATGAGGCTCTCTCGGTTGTATGTAAGCCGGTGACGAAGATGACCGACCACATGCAGGAGTTGATCGATGATATGTTTGATACAATGTACGAGAACAACGGCGTAGGTCTTGCGGCACCGCAGGTTGGTGTCTTAAAAAGGATCGTTGTGATCGATGTAACGGGAGAGGATCCCATGGTACTCATTAACCCCAGGATCGTTGAAAGCAGCGGAGAACAGACCGGATACGAAGGGTGCTTGAGCGTACCCGGAAAGTCCGGTGTGGTGACCAGACCGTATTATGTCAAGGCGCTTGCTTTGGACAGAAATATGCAGGAAATCACGGTGGAAGGAACGGAGCTTCTGGCAAGATGCATCTGCCATGAGTTGGACCACCTGGACGGTATCATGTATACCACCAAGACAGAAGGACCGTTAGTGGACAATTCCGAATTACTGGATGACGCCGACTGAGATTTTGGAGGAATGGGAATTTGAAGGTAGTATTTATGGGGACGCCGGACTTTGCGGTACCGGCTCTGAAAAAACTGATCGAAGCCGGCCATGAGGTGGTCGCTGTGGTGACACAGCCGGATCGCGCTGTCGGCAGGAGCGGAGAGTTGAGACCTTGCCCGGTAAAGACTTGCGCATTGTCCTATGATCTTCCTGTCTTGCAGCCGGAGCGCATCAAGAGAGCCGAAGCGGTGGAGGAATTAAAAAAATACCCTGCGGATATCTTTGTGGTGGCGGCTTTCGGGCAGATCCTTTCGGAAGAGATCTTACATATGCCTAAGTACGGATGTATCAACATCCATGCATCGCTTTTGCCGAAGTACAGAGGCGCCGCACCGATCCAGTGGGCAGTGATCAACGGTGATGAAACGGCAGGAGTTACGATCATGCGGATGGAGAAGGGACTGGATACCGGCGATATGCTCGCGGTAAAAGAGATTGCCCTTAAGCCCAAGGAGACAGGGGAGAGTCTGTTTGACACACTCTCGGAACTTGGCGCGCAGCTCCTGATCGAAACACTCCCGGGGATCGAGGCGGGTGAGATCGTTCCGGTCAAGCAGGATGATGAAAAGAGTACCTACGCCAGAATGCTTACAAAGGAAGACGGACGGATCGACTGGAGCAAGCCGGCAAAAGAAATCGAGTGCCTGATCAGGGGATGCAATTCCTGGCCGAGTGCTTATACCGGATACGGGAAAAAGACGCTTAAGATTTGGGATGCGGATGTATGCGCGGATGATACGGAGGCGGGAAACAATGTTGGAACTGCTGCGAAATCGGAAAATGACGGTGGGGCGGCTGCGGAATCGGGAAGTAACGGAGTGACCGTCGGTACGGTGATTTCCGTAAATAATGACTCTTTTACTGTACTTTGCGGTGGACAGACGCTGCTTTCCGTTAAGGAAGTGCAGCTGGAAGGAAAGCGCAGAATGACAAGCGGAGAGTTTTTAAGAGGTTGTCGGATCGCTGCGGGAGAGAGTTTTTCATAAAAGAAGTGACAGCGGCAGAGAATACAAAAGGATGAGGGAGAAGCGGACGGAAGATGAAAGTGACGCAGTCGAGGCAGATCGTTTTGGAAATGCTGCTATCCATAGAAAAGGAAGAGAAAAAAAGCCATCTCCTTATAAGAGATGTCTTAGATAAGTATGATTATCTGGACGCAAGAGACAAGGCTTTTATCAAACATCTGACGGAGGGTGTGTTGGAAAGACGCCTTACCCTGGACTATGTGATCGATTCGATGTCTAAGACGCCGGTAAAGAAGATGAAACCGGCGATCCGCTCCATCATAAGGATGGGAGCCTATCAGATCCTGTATATGGATTCGATCCCCGATGCAGCAGCGTGCAACGAAGCTGTTAATCTGGCTGCGTTAAAAGGTTTTCACGGACTGAAAGGTTTTGTAAACGGTGTTCTTAGAAGCATTGCTTCGAACAAGGATAAGATCGCGTGGCCGGAACGTTCAGAAGATGAGGTCAGATACCTTTCCGTACGCTATTCCATGCCTGATTGGATCTCGAAAAGGTTTTTGGATAACTACGGTTTTGAAAAGACAGAGGCGGTTTTAAACGCCTTTTTACGGCAAAGCGATGTTACTGTAAGAATGATAACGGAGAATGACCGGACCGAAGAACTTATAAGGGTCTGGGAAGAAAAGGGCGTTCGCATAGAGCGGGATGAGGTGATCCCTTATGCATACCACTTAAGCGGAGTGGAGGGCGTAACAAATCTTGAGGGATTTTCAGACGGAGCCTTTGCCATACAGGATATCAGTTCGATGATCGCGCTGGAGGCTGCCGGTTTTAAACCCGGGGAATCCGTGATCGATGTATGCGCTGCACCCGGAGGAAAAGCGTGCTTTGCCGCATGGAAGACAAAAAATACGGTAAAGGCCTATGATCTGACGGAGCGTAAGGCGGAGAGGATACGGGAAAATGCGAAGCGCCTTCACCTGGAACAGATCACGGCTGAGGTCGCGGACGCAACAGTCTTTAAGCCGGAACTGGAAAATACGGCGGACGTGGTCATTGCCGATCTGCCATGCTCAGGTTTAGGCGTATTAAAGAGAAAGCCGGAAATACGATACCGTCTTACGAATGAGGATATCTTAGAGCTTTCTCGATTGCAGCGGCTGATCCTTGAAAATGCCGTTCGCTATGTGAAAGCAGGCGGCAGGATCCTCTACAGTACATGTACGATCACTCCGGAAGAAAATGAAGAAAACCGGAAATGGATCGAGGAAAATCATCCGGTTTCTCTGATCGAAGAACGGCAGATCCTGCCGGATGATCACAAGGGCTGTGACGGATTTTACTACGCGATCCTCAAAAGAGAGGATTGAGTGAATTGCAGAATCACACACATAAATATATCGGAAAGAAAGTAAACGATGGAGATAAACAACAAGGCGACTTCGGATATAATATCGGATATACAATCGAATCTGAAAGAGGATCCGGGCGCGGATCC
>CALDIE010000137.1 GCA_937901625.1 uncultured Lachnospiraceae bacterium | reverse complement strand
CATATATGTCGTCAACCGGTTCATTGACCCGGTGCAGACAGCGCTCGTCGTGACGGCTACGATGTCCGACTCCTCGTCCATGAGCGGACTCGTCGTCCGTGACGAGACCATCATCAGCGGCAGCGCCCAATACATAGACGTGATCGTATCCGAGGGAGAAAAAGTTTCCGCCGGACAGACGATCGCGGTCGTGTACAGCTCGGCCGCCGCTCTCGACCGGGCCGTTCAGATCGAGAACCTCGAGCAGGAGATCGACAGCGTATCCGCAGCGCTGTCGAGCGCCGGCGGTACATACACCGGCACAGGCGACCGGGAGCAATCGATCTCCGACGCCCTCACGGGGCTTTCCGCCGCCGTCCGAAGCGGCGATTATACGAGCATCGACACGCGCCAGAGCGCGCTGGCCAATCTTCTCTTCCGCACGGAGACAACCGCCGCGACAGAAGGATATCTCGCGGAGCTGGAGGCCTCATACCGCCAGCTGCTTTCCACGGCTGCAGGGGATACGCAGGCAATCACCGTATCGCGCGGAGGAACGTTCTCCTCCATCGTGGACGGCTATGAGGGCGTGAGCCCGGAATACGTTGAGGAGCTGACGCCGGACGGGCTGCGCGAGATCATCGCCGCCACGGGAGCCTCCACGATGAAGGACATGGGCCGTGTGATGGGCCTGGCCAGCAAGAAGATGGCGGGCAAGGCCGACGGCAGGGTCATCTCCACCGTGGTGAAGCGACTGCTCTCCTGATCCTCTACGGAGATCATGGAATATTAAGAAGATAGAGGACAAGGCCATAAAGACTTTTGTCCTCTATCTTTTAAAAGATGGTTCCTTATAAGCAACTTAAACCAACTTAAATAAGCAGATAAAAAATGAAGAAGAACTTGAAAAAAGGATTTTAAAGGAATTTACGGAGTATCCGAATCGCCGGTTTAAGACTGTTTTATCCGGACTCTTACCCGGTAAGATGATCGATGTGATGCCGCTTATCTGTGATATAGACAAGGATCGTCCGATCCACAGGATCACGAAAGAAGAGCGATCGAGGTTGATCGACTGCATCAAGGCAATGTCTTTTACCATAAAGGGATTAAGGGGTATGACCGAGGCCATTATCACAAATGGCGGGATCAGCGTAAAAGAGATCGATCCCTCCACCATGGCTTCCAAACTGGTGGACGGACTGTATTTTGCGGGTGAGATGATCGATGTGGATGCCCTGACCGGCGGATATAATCTTCAAATCGCCTGGTCTACCGGCTACCTGGCCGGAGAGAGTGCGGCAAAGAAAGCTATAACAGTTTAAAAAAACAGGGATAGGATCTTTTCGTAATTTAAGTATACCTAAAAGAACTATCCGGAAAAGAGGAAAAATGAGTTTTGCGGTAGCAATTGACGGACCTGCGGGCGCGGGAAAAAGTACGATCGCCAAAAGCGTCTCAAAGAGGCTTGGCGTGATCTATGTTGATACAGGTGCTATGTACAGATCCATGGCTTTGTATTTACTCAGAAATAATGTTAATTTTGAAAATCCGGATGAAATAGCCACTGTATGCAAAGGAGCGGATATCACCATTGCTTTTGAAGACGGCGTTCAACAGGTATATTTAAACGGAGAGAACGTATCTTCCTTAATCCGTACGGAGGAAATAAGCCGCGCAGCCAGCATTTCGAGCGCCCATCCCGCAGTAAGAGAAAAGCTTGTCGATCTTCAGCGGAAGTTAGCCTCCACCACCAGTCTGGTCATGGACGGACGTGATATCGGAACCAATGTTTTGCCTGACGCCAAGGTAAAGATCTATCTGACGGCAGACGCGTCGGTCCGCGCAAAACGAAGATACGATGAACTGACCGCAAAAGGAGAAGTCTGTGACCTTGCTGTGATCGAAGCGGATATCATTAAAAGAGACAGACAGGATATGACACGCGAGATCGCGCCTTTAAAGCAGGCAGAGGATGCGGTTTATGTCGATACTTCCAATATGACAATACCGGAAGTGGAAGATAAGATCTTGGAGATCGTTTCCCAAAAACAAGTATAGAGTAATCATCATTATACGGAGAGACAGAGATGAAAGTGATCACCGCAAAAACAGCCGGTTTTTGTTTTGGAGTACATAAGGCTGTAGACAAAGCCTATGAAATGACAGAAAGCGGAAAGAAGATCTATACGTACGGTGCGATCATTCACAATTCGGAAGTGGTAAATGAGTTAGAAAAAAAAGGCGTTACCGTTTTAGAAGAGCCAAATGACCTTGAAAAGATCACGGATGGTATAGTGATCATTCGGGCGCATGGCGTCGCTAAAGAGATCATCGATCTGTTAAATGATAAGGGGATCGAATATATCGATATGACCTGTCCCTTTGTTACCAGGATCCACGATATCGTATGGGAGCAGAGCAAAGAAAGAGATATTGTGATCATCGGAAATCCCAAACATCCCGAAGTAGAGGGGATCGTGGGATGGTCAAGAGGGCGCGCAAGCGTAATGAATACAAAGGAAGAAGTCGAAAATTTCGTTCCCGAAGATTCCCATCCGGTATGTGTAGTATCGCAAACAACATTTAACTTCAATAAATTTAAAGAATTTGTTGAAATATTTACAAAAAAAGGGTATGATATCAGTATTGTGAATACTATCTGTAATGCTACGATCCAGCATCAGGAAGAAGCAAAGCGGATTGCACAGGAAGTTGATCTGATGATCGTGATCGGAGATCCGAAAAGTTCCAATAGCCGAAAACTTTTTGAGATCTGCAGTGAACGGTGTAAAAAGACATATTTTGTGCAGACCGCAGAGGATCTAAGGAAGAGATTGCTTCCCGGATCCGGGTGTGAAGGTGATTCTTTGGGGGATGAACTGCATTCTTTCATTGATACCGGATCAGTTCGTACGGTAGGAATTACAGCGGGGGCTTCCACCCCAAACTATATTATTGAGGAGGTTCAAAAAATTATGTCAGAGCAAACTTTTGAACAAATGTTGGAAGAATCTTTTAAAAATATTCATACGGGGGACGTGGTGGAAGGTACTGTAATCTCTGTTACCGCTAACGAGATCGCTGTCAATGTCGGCTATAAGTCAGACGGTATCGTATCCAAGAACGAGTATTCCAATGACAATTCACTGGATCTTACAACGGTCGTTAAGCCCGGAGATCCTATCACCGTAAAGGTTATTAAGTTAAACGACGGCGACGGACAGGTTGTTCTGTCTCACAAGAGAGTGGTTGCCGAGAAGGTCAGCAAGATCCTTGAGGATGCTTTCAATGAGAAGACTGTATTAAAGGCTAAGGTCACCGAGGTAGTGAAGGGTGGTCTGGTAGCAACCGTAGATGAGATTCCCGTATTCATTCCCGCAAGTCTGGTATCCGATACCTTTACCAAGAACCTGGGTGTATACGCAGATCAGGAAATCGAATTCGTTATGAGCGAGTTTAATCCCAAGAAGAGAAGATATATCGGTGATGCAAGAGTCGTCCTTGAAGAGAAGAAGAAGGCTATAAACAGTCTGCC
>CALDIE010000136.1 GCA_937901625.1 uncultured Lachnospiraceae bacterium | reverse complement strand
CAGTCCATCTGTATTGACGGTGATATCGGGCAGGTAATAGAAGAATGCCTCTAATTGAAGCAATTTGCGGACGGCGGCGCGGATAACAGGATCGTTCCCCCAAATTTACGATGAAAAGAAAGTATGATAAAATTCAAATCGTGAGATGATCCGTACGGACAGGGAGAAAAAAAGATGGAACTATTGGATGAAATTGTTGAAATTGTAAGAGAGTGCGGGGAGATCATTCTTCAAGCGGACCGAAATGAAAATGTGGTGACAGCCAAAGAGGGGCATGCCAATTTTGTGACAGTTTATGACAAAAAAGTGCAGGACATTTTAGAGAGAAGGTTAAAGGAATTGCTTCCGGAATCCCGTTTCGTGGGAGAAGAAAGCAATCGTAAAGATGCGGTGGGTGAGGGGGATGTATTTATCGTTGATCCGATCGACGGAACCACTAATTTCATTAAAGATTATCACGCAAGCGCGATCTCTGTCGGGATGCTGCGGGACGGAGTTCCGTTTCTTGGCGTGATCTACAATCCGTATCTTGATGAGATGTATACTGCGTTAGCCGGAGAAGGGGCATTTTGCAATCAAAAAAAGATTTGCGTCTCGGATAAACCCCTGGAGAAAGGGATCGTATTGTTTGGAACCTCACCCTACTATGAAGAGCTAAGCCACAGATCCTTTGATAAAGCATATGAATATTTCGGGAAAAGTATGGATCTGCGTAGAAGCGGGTCGGCGGCATTGGATCTGTGCGCGATAGCTGCGGGGCGGGCCGAACTGTTCTTCGAGCTTCGGCTTCAACCATGGGACTACGCGGCGGGAGCGCTGATCGTTAAGGAAGCGGGGGGGAGAGTTGTAACGGAGGATGGTGAAGAACCGGTTTACGACAGACCCTGCAGTATATTTGCGACTAATGCGGTAGCAGAACCGTAAAGATTGGAGGAAGCTTATGAAAAAAGGGAACGGAGGACCGGTATTTTTGGTGGTACTTATCATCAGCGTGGCGCTGATCGTCGGCCTTGCCGTATTTTCAGCCAGGAAGGATGTGGAAGAAGTACAGAAGATACAGGAGACAGAGGTGATACAGCAGCAAAATGCGCAGGAACTGGGAGAGGCTATGCAGGGTATTCGAAATGATGTTGAACAGGGGTATGAAGATCTGGAACAACAGATCGGTAATTAGATATCGGGAGGTTAAAGGATGAATGATTATATGAATCCCGGCAATGGTGGAAATCAGGCGATGGACACGATGCCGGAGCAAATGGAAAACATTGGCAAGAGATTAAAGACACAGAATACCCTGATCGCCTGCCTCTTAGCGGGTGTAGTGATCTTTGGGGTTGTGGTGGCTCTCTTTTTTGTCAGGCAAGGAGAGAATATCGCGCGCCTGCGTCAGAATGTCGAGAAAATTGCCGGTGATGTAGATGATATCGCGGACAGTGTTGAAGAGATCGAAGATATGGTAAGTGACATCAGGGATGAGATATATTGTACCGGGACGGATCCGGATGAGGTTTATGATCCGTATGTTATTCCCTCGGATCAATGGATGACGGTGGATAAACCGGTGATCTACCTGTATCCTGATAAAAATGAGACAGAGGTTTATGTGCGTCTGGAGTTGTCTGATTCAGAAATGATTGCATGCTGGCCCGAAGCGGAGGATGGCTGTACGGGACGTACGGAGGATGGGATGACGGAAGCGTCGTGGACGCTTGTTGCAAATGAGGACGGTACGGTCTTTGATGCCGACGGAAATGAATATTCCTACATCTTCTGGGAAGCGACTGATTACGGAGAGCATGAATTTACGCAAGGGTTTTGCGTGCCCGGAGAAGATACCGCGGAGTTTTTAAGAAATACCTTATCGGAAATCGGTCTTACACCAAAGGAGTATAATGAGTTTATCGTATACTGGCTTCCGAAAATGCAGAATAACGCTTACAACCTGATCACTTTTGAAGGACTTAAGGAGAATGATGGCTATAACACATCCTGCCGACTGGAGGTGACAGACAGCGATGGAAACCCGGCGGATTCTATGCTTCGTCTTATGATGGTATGGAAAGAGGTTGACCGGGAAACAGAGATAGCGCCTCAGACATTTACACCGTTTGAACGTAGCGGTTTTACGGTAGTGGAATGGGGCGGAACGGAAGTAAAATAGGAAAGGATTATTGAGTTTTTTATAACAAAGGGTCTGTCGCGCAAAGTGTTGGATGCGCGACAGACCCTTTTACAGTTTGCTTACGGTTATTCGGTTTTTATTCCAGACCGACTCTTCCGGGTACTTCGTAACGTATGCGGAAATCCGGTGCTGTCTTAAGAACACTGTAGTAATTCGTTGCCCAATCCGCAGCCGTTGTTTCGGGATTGACGCCGTCGGCAGGGGTGGCAAAGATTCGCATGGGAATAACGCTTGCGCCATCTAAGGGGCTTTCAAAGAAGAGACTCATAAAGTCGATCGTCTTAACTCCCTTTGCTTTATAAAACCACTTTCCGCCGAACTCGATCATCAGGCAGGCATCCTCGTCAAAGGCAGCCTCGCAAAATTCGGGTGTCTTATCAAAGGAGATGGGTATCTCAATTCCGTCTGCGTCATCTGAACCGCCCCATCGAAGTGTAACGGGGAAGGAAATCTCTTCGCCACGTTCCATCGAGGGAAGAAAATACGGATCACGGATCAGTTTCTTATAATCGGCTAACACGGGCTGCTCGATACCGACACTGTTATTGTTCGGATCTTCAATCTCCAGACCGAGACGCCCCCGGTCGCGGAACTGGTACATGGAGATCCCGTCAAACCAGTCGCTTGTCCGGTTGTCTCTGAAATATTCTGCGAATCTTACAACGGATTCGCCCTGATGAAAAGGACCGGTTACATCACCGTCGGTGTTGCACTCCGCTGTGGTCAAGGGCTTATCCTGACCGGTTATTTCACGCAGCCTTTTTGCAGTGGCTTCAAAGAGTTTGTAATTATCCCTTAAATTCTCGACCTTATATCTGCCACCGCCCACTTCGGCAATATCATACGGCCATCCGTAGTGAAGCGCGGGATAAGTGTCAACGGACCAGATGTCCGCTGCCTTATAGGCCTTTAAGAAGACATCTTCGTTTTCCACCTTACCGTCGTCCTTGATAAAACCGGCACAGAAAATAGTCTGAACATTGGGGGCTTCTTCCTTAAGGATATTTGTAAAGCGAACAAAAAAGTCTGCGATCTCCGCAAAGCTGAAGCGCTTATTGTGTGTAAACCAGTCGCCGCAGCACTCGTGATTGATGCGAAGTCTCATCCGTCCGTAGGAACGGAATTGTTTGGCCAGATCTCTTAAATACGCATCATCCAAAGAACAATCAATGGTCAGTGTGAGCAGAACGTCCTGTCCGTGTTTGCGGATATCGCTCATCTGTTCAAAGGGCTGGCCGTTTGCCCCGAAAGGAAAGTAATCATCATAAGGATAGTCCCACTGGAACTGGATATCCATATCTTTGCACGCAACGCTGATCCTCTGTGGCCACTGCTCATCATTCGGATACAGTGTATACATGATATTGACGCATCGATGAGGACGCCCCAGTTTGTGAAGGATGTAATCCTGATTTACATATTCGGCACGCTCGCTGCCGTCACCGAGATCGAGACCGCACTTCGCTTTACTGAGGGTTACTTTGTAGAATTGATCCATGTTTTCCTCCTTTTTTGATATTGCATTTTGTGGCTTCCTTTACCCGCTTGTAATGCGGGATTGGTTTTGAAAGTATGTATATTGCACAGCCCTCTTTAGGGGCGTGGTTTCCTAAATATTATAAACGGACTTTGGAGTATTCTCAATAAAGTCTTGCAAAAGATGGGAAGTGGAGGAATGTTGTCGTTAATAACTTACGTATACAGAGTGATTATGGTAAAATAAATCGGAGTAGATGCATTTTATTTTAGACGCATGGGAGAGTAAAATGACAGACACGAAGGAATTGTTAAAGCAGGTAGCGGAGGGCGCCGTTTCCGTGGAAGATGCGTTGTTAACTTTAAAGCGGGAACCCTACGTTGATATGGGATACGCCAACCTGGACCTTCATCGGAGGTTACGGAAAGGAAGCAGTGAGGTTATCTACGGAGCCGGAAAGAATGCGGAACAGATTGCGGGTATCCTCACAATGTTAATGCAAAAAGGTCAGGATAATATTCTGGTAACGCGTCTGGATCAGGATAAATACGATGCCGTAAAAGCGATGCTGGGGACAGCATTTCCGGAAACCTATTATAAGAATGCGAGGATCATGATCACGGGAGAAAATCGTAAGCCGGACGGAGTCGGTACGGTAGCGGTTGTTACGGCGGGAACCAGTGATATTCCGGTGGCAGAGGAGGCTGCCGTTACATTGGAGTACCTCGGAAACGAAGTGGATCGCATTTATGATGTGGGAGTAGCGGGATTGCATCGGCTCTTAAATCGAACCGACCGGCTGATGAAGGCGAGAGTTCTGGTGGTGATAGCAGGTATGGAAGGCGCGCTTGCCAGCGTTGTCGGAGGTCTGGTCAATGCACCGGTCATAGCCGTTCCTACCAGCGTGGGGTACGGGGCGAGTTTTAATGGTCTTTCCGCGCTTTTGTCGATGTTAAATTCCTGTGCCAGCGGAGTGTCGGTCGTAAATATTGACAATGGCTTCGGAGCAGCTTATCAGGCGAGTTTGATCAATCATATGTAGATGGAGGAGAAGGTGTATTCCGAGGACCGGAAAGGAGAATGTTATGGGGGCTATTACAATTGAAAAATCGGGAAGACTGGGCTTTGGATTAATGCGTCTTCCCCGCAAGGGACTTGCAATCGACGTTGAGCAGACAGCTCAAATGGTAGACATGTTTTTGGAAGCGGGGCTTACCTACTTTGACACGGCTTTCGTATATCCGGGGTCGGAGGATGCGATCCGCAAGGCGTTAGTGGATCGTCATCCGCGCGAATCCTACACATTGGCTACGAAGCTTAACGCCAGCGTGGCATTGACCGAAGGAATGGCAAAGGGGGAGCTGGACACCAGCCTAAAGAGAACCAATGCCGGATATATCGATTATTATCTGCTGCATGCTTTGAGTAAAGAAAATTATAAGAAATATGAGAAGTTTGGGCTCTGGGATTTTGTAAAAGAGGAAAAAGAAAAGGGCAGGATCAGGCGTTACGGTTTTTCCTTTCACGACTCGCCGGAGCTTCTTGAAGAGATCTTAAACGATCACCCGGATGCGGAGTTTGTTCAGCTGCAGATCAACTATGCAGATTGGGAGGATAAGAAAAACCAATCCAGAGCCAATTATGAAGTGGCCAGAAAGTACGGGAAACCTATAGTTGTAATGGAACCGGTAAAGGGCGGCACTCTTGCCAATCCGCCCAAGGAAGTAAAAGAGATCTTTAATTCAGTCAATCCGGACGCTTCGTATGCGTCCTGGGCGATCCGTTTTGTGGCATCGTTAGACGGAATCCTTGCTGTACTTTCCGGCATGTCCAATATTGAACAGATGCAGGACAACCTTTCTTATATGAAAGAGTTTAAACCTCTTAATGAAGAGGAAAAGAAGGCGATCCGAAAGGCGATGGAGGTATATGGGAACCTGAAAAATATTCCCTGTACATCCTGCCGTTATTGCACACCCGGATGTCCTAAGAAGATTGAGATCCCGGAGATCTTTACGGCAATGAATATGCGAACGATCGACGGCGCTATCGAGCAGTCGCAGACGCATTACAGGGAAGTTACGGTGGAACATGGTTTGGCATCAGATTGTGTGGCCTGTGGGCAGTGTGAACGTATTTGCCCGCAACATCTGCCGATCATTGAGAACTTAGAGAAAGCAGCGGCTACGTTTGAAGCCTGATGGCTTGAGAGGATTTTGAATGAAGACATTATATATAGATTGCGGTATGGGCGCGGCCGGCGATATGCTTACAGCAGCGCTGCTCGACCTTTTGGATGAAGATGAACGGGCGGAAGCACTTAAGGAGATTTCAGAGATTGGTCTCGAAGGTGTGGAAACACTTGTGGAAAAGTCCGAGAAGTGTGGGATCAGCGGTCTCTGCGTACGAGTGAAAGCAGATGGCGCGGAGGAAGTGTCCGAAGATGACCACGAGTACCACCACGATCATCACCATGAGCATGGCCATCACCATCACGACCATGACTTTGAAGATGACTGTGAGCACCACCACGATCATCACCACGAGCATGGCCATCACCATCATGACCATGACTTTGAAGATGACCGTGAACACCACCATCACCATCAGGACCACGATCACGATAATGAACACGAACACCATCATCACCACCATGCCTCCCGTGAGGAAGTGTGGGAGATGATCGATGATCTCAAAGTGCCGGAGAAAATTAAGCGGCAGGCGAGAGATATTTATGACATCATTGCCGACGCGGAGAGTAAGGCGCATGGTGTGGATGTAGGAGAGGTGCATTTCCATGAGGTGGGAATGAAGGACGCTGTGATGGACGTGGTCAGTGTTTGTCTTTTGATGGATCGGATCGGTGCGGACCGGATCGTGGCTTCACCGGTGCATGTGGGAAGCGGTAAGGTGCGTTGCGCACATGGGATCATGCCCGTACCCGCACCGGCTACGGCAGAGATTTTAAAGGGCGTGCCGATATATGGAGGCCGGATCGAGGGAGAGCTCTGTACGCCGACCGGTGCCGCCTTATTAAAATACTTTGCGGATTCCTTTGGAACCATGCCGGTGATGACGCTTGAATCGGTTGGTTACGGAATGGGTAAAAAGGATTTTGAAGCAGCCAATTGCGTGCGTCTTTCCCTTGGAGAGAGCGCGGAAACATCACAGTCGGCAAATGCGCCCGGGCTTGCAGTATCCCCTTTGGCGGGAGATATCGTTGTGGCATTGGAATGCAATGTGGATGATATGACCGGGGAAGAGATCGGATACTCGATAGAGAAGATCCTGGAATCCGGAGCAAGAGAGTGCTTCGCGATTCCCGTGATCATGAAAAAGTCCCGTCCCGGACACTTGATCAAGGTATTGTGCGACCCTGAAAAGGAAGAGGAGATGGTAAGAGAGATTTTTGTGCTTACCTCGACGATCGGGATCCGCAAAACAGAGCATTCACGTTATACCCTGGAGAGAACTGTGGAAAGAGTATCTACGCCGGACGGAGAGGTACGTGTTAAATACAGCCGCGGTTATGGTGTCGAGCGCATCAAGGCAGAGTATCGAAAGATTCTGGAGATAGAAGGTCTGCTTGACCTCTATAAGGACAGGATTGGTGACAAGGGTGATGACAAGGAACGCTCCCTCTATCCACATAATGACTATTCTGGTCTTAACTCGCTTCGTGCTCGACTGAACAACAAGGGATGGGACGGTAATCCTGAAACGATGCCTAAAGCGATGAAAAAACGTATGGACGCGATGGATGAGAATGAAAGCAACGAGTCTGAGGGAATTGACCCTCTCTTTACAGTTGACTCTTACGACGGTTATCTTTCGGCTATGATGAATGGTTCGGAATATATCGGCGCACCCATCTACTTCTTCTTCCGACTCGGCACAGATGAACTTACGGAAGTATCTCAGCTGCTCAACCTTGATGAGATAGCGCGTGTTGCCAAGACCCATCATCTGAAGGTTCGGATTTCTGGTGCTGCCGACTCAGCCACAGGCAATGAGCATATCAACGACAACC
>CALDIE010000135.1 GCA_937901625.1 uncultured Lachnospiraceae bacterium | reverse complement strand
GGAAAGAACGAGAAGAAGGCCTGTGTAGCGTTGATTTGGCCGGAGATTGCCAACTCCTGGCAGATCGCCCTGGTACCCGGAGTGAAAGATGAAGAGACCGGGGAGATCAAAAGATATATGTCGGGCGGCGCGGAGAGCACGGTGATGTTTAAGTCGGATGATGAACGGGAACAGAAGGCGTGGGAATTCATGGACTGGTGGTCTTGCGCAGAGGTACAGGCGGAATTCGGACAGATGCTTCAGATCATGTACGGGGATGAATATATCTGGCCGACGGCGAATCTGGAGGCATTTTCAAGACTGCCTTATCCCACCGGTGATAAGGAGATCATCATAGAGCAGGCAGAATACATATTGGAAGCGCCGAGACTTCTGGGTTCCTACATGATGGAGAGAGAAGTAAGCAACGCCTTTAACAATGTAGTGGTAAACGGTGAAACGATCCGATCGGAAATAGACGATGTGGTAAAGATCGTAAACCGTGAGACAGAACGTAAACTGGAAGAATTCGGATATGTCGATTCCGAAGGAAATCTGCTGGATACCTATCAGGTGCCAAATGTAGACAGGGTAAGAGAAATTCTTGAACGATGACGAAGAGGTGGAAATCGTGAGATCTGAGCAGACAGAAGAAAAGAAAACCGACGATAACATCGAAACGAAAACGGATGCGAAGGATACCGGAACAGGGAAACAGAAAGGCTCCAAAGTCGGAAAGCGCAGTCATTCCAATAAATTCGGTTATGTATTTGTGGGACCGTACGCGATTCTGTTTGTGATCTTTATCCTGGCGCCGGTCGTGATGGCGATCCTCCTTTCCTTTACGAATTTCAACGCGATCCAGTCGCCGAGGAATATAGGGCTTTTAAACTACATCAATCTGATCACCAGTGATGATACCTTTATGAAATATGTTCTTCCCAATACCGTTAAGTACGCCTTGATCGTCGGTGTTGGAGGATATGCCCTTTCCTTCCTTCTGGCGTGGGCGCTGGCCAATCTGACCAAAGGTCCCAGGACGATATTCGCTCTGATCCTGTATTCGCCGAGCATGACGACAGGTGTGGCAATGTCCGTATTGTGGAAGATCATGTTTACCGGAGATCAGACAGGGTATATCAACAGCTGGCTGATGAGCATCGGGGTGATCAACGAACCCGTCATCTGGCTGACCAATTCGACCTTCCTGCTACCCATAGTGATCATCATCGGGCTCTGGAGCAGCATGGGTGTCGGATTTCTGGCCATTCTGGCCGGTCTGTTAAATGTGGATGAATCTCTTTATGAGGCAGCGGCTATTGACGGAGTAAAGAATCGTTTTCAGGAAATGATATATATCACGATTCCAAGCATGAAACCGCAGATGCTTTTCGCGGCGGTCATGCAGATCGTGGGAGCATTCCAAAACGGTCAGATATCCACACTGTTGGCGGGAAATCCGACGCCGGGGTATGCCGCGCAGCTGATCGTAAACCATATTGAGGATTACGGTTTCATACGTTACGAGATGGGATACGCGGCAGCGGTTTCGGTGGTGTTGCTTCTGATCGTTCAGGTGTTCTCCACGGTGAGCAAGCGGCTTTTCAGTGAAGATTAGGGAGGTTTGTTATGGCGGCATATAAAGGTCACCGGATGAATCCGGACAAATTTGAAAAGGGACAGATCAAATTCTATCTCTTTGTGGTGCCATTGGTATTGATAACGGGACTTCCGATTCTGTTTATCCTTTTCCACGCATTTAAGCCCATGGAGGAGCTCTTTGCTTTTCCACCGAAATTCATTACGCTTCATCCGACACTGGATAACTTCAGAAAACTGTTTAAGGCATCCAGATCGGCAGGTATCCCTCTGAGCAGATATGTATTTAACAGCGTGCTGATCACGATCGTAACGGTTGCGGCATCCCTTCTCTTTTCCACGATGGCTGCGTACGCACTTTCCAAGTTAAAGTACAAAGGCCGTCTTACGATGCTTAAGATCAACGAACTGGCTCTGATGTTTGTTCCGGTGGCGGTAATGATCCCGAGATATCTGGTGATCAACAAACTGGGAATGATCGACACCTACTGGGCGGAGATCCTTCCGCTGATCCCGCTTCCGGTTGCCCTTTTCCTGGTCAAGCAGTTTGTGGATCAGGTTCCGGACTCCCTGCTGGAGGCGGCTTATATGGACGGAGCAAGTGAGTGGCAGATCTACAGGAAGGTGATCCTCCCGCTGATCAAGCCGGCGATCGCGACAGCGGCGATCCTGGTATTCCAACAGGTATGGACAAATCTGGAAGCGGCAAATTATTACATCAACGATGACGGTTTAAAGACGCTGGGCTTTTATATGAATACACTGACGAGTACGACGACTACGAATACGGTTGCTGGACAGGGTATTGCGGCAGCGGCTTCCCTGATCATGTTTTTACCGAATCTGATCTTGTTCTGTATCCTGCAGAATAACGTTATGAACACGATGGCACATTCCGGAATCAAGTAAATCACGGGAGTACGGTGGGTTTTATGAAAAGAAGAGTAAGCAGGCTGAAAAAATGGATATGGGTTCTGGCAGCATGCCTGGCAGTGCTGACGATGGTATCGGATATAAAGAACACACTGGCGGATGCCCCCTATAAGACCTACACGATCGACGGATACGGTTCCGTGACGGAAACCCAGACAGCGTACCTTCCTTACAGGACGATCACAAAGATCGGCGAGGAAGCGCTGGTCGGACCGACGGATTTCACCCTTTTAGATGACGGTACGATGTACATCCTTGACAGCGGTAACAGGAGAGTGGTCGTATCCGACAGTAACGCGGAACTGATAATGACCTTTGGAGAAGGTGAACTTGTCGGACCGAGAGGAATGTATGTAACCAGGGATCATATCTGTTATATCGCGGATCGTGACGCAAAGAAGATTTTAGTATATGACGGGCAGGGGCAGCAGATCGCAAGTTACACAAAGCCGCTTGAACCGATGTACGGAGAAACCCAGGATTTCCTCCCGATCAAGATCGTGGCCAACAATTCCGGAACGATGTATGTGATCTGTGAATCCAATACGAACGGTATCGTTCAGATTTCACCGGTTGGAAACGGAACTTTCCTTGGATATTTCGGAACAAATGCTACCAATGCCGATCTGATGACCATTTTGTGGAGGGCAGTGCTTACCGATCAGCAGAGAGCAAAGATGGTCGGAAATATTCCTGCCACACCGGATAATATGGCAATCGATGAAAAAGGTCTTCTCTATACGGTTACCAGAGGAGAGGGAGATGATTCTTTAAAATGGCTTAACATTGCCGGAACGAATATGATCGAGCCGGATTCGCATGATGAGGTTCCCGCTGCGGTTGCCGTCGGAAATCACGACAACGTATTTGTGGCATCTCAGATGGGATACATCTACGAATACAACAACGAAGGAGAGCTTTTGTTTGTCTTTGGCGGGAGCGATGACGGGCAGCAGAGGATAGGTCTTTCCACAAAGATCGAGGCGATCCAGGTCGGAACAGATGACAAGATCTATGTTCTGGATTCCGATAAGGCACAGATCCAGGTCTTTGAACCGACCGAGTTTACGGAGCATCTCCATGAGGCGCTTTACCTGTTTTCCAAGGGGAGATATGCGGAGAGTAAGGCTCCTTTATCGGAAGTCCTTCGCATGAACAATCTTTTCGATTACGCCAATATGGCAATGGGAAGAGCCCTTTATAAGGAAGGGGATTACGAGGCGGCTTTGGAATATGCCAAGCTGGCTAAGGATTTTGACAGTTATTCCGATGCTTTCTGGGAGATAAGAAACAACTGGCTGAAGCGCCATCTCGGTACGATCATTATCCTTTTACTGGTCATTGCGATCGGTGGAAAGGTGATCGGCTTACTGGATAAGAAATACGGCATCCTGAATGTGCCGAGGTCATGGATTGACAGGATCAAGAGCTACCGGCTGGTAAAGGAGGTCCTGTACGATTTTCACTTTGTAAGACACCCCATCCACGGCTGTTATGAGATCAAGAGACATAATGTGGTAAGCGTAGCGAGTGCCAATATCCTGATGGCAGTATTTATCCTGTTTTTCATTATCAACAAATACTTCTGCGGATTTCTGTTAAAGACCGTCAGAGAGGGAAGCTACGATGTCTTTTCGGATATAGGTATGATCGTCATTGTACTGGGGCTGGTAGTCGGATGCAATTATCTGATGTGTACGATCAATGACGGAGAGGGAAAGTTTAAGGCTGTTTACTGTTCCTTTATATACAGTATGGGACCTTACCTGATCCTGATCCCCTTCATCTTTATGCTGTCCCATGTGGTGACCTACAACGAAGTGTTCTTCATCCGGTTCGCGTATTTCTGCATGGCCGTATGGATAGCGGTACTGATATTCATCTCCATAAAGGAAATCAACAACTATAGTGTACAGAAGACCTTTAAGATCATTTTTCTGACCTTGTTCACGATCCTGATCGTTTGTCTTTTGACATTTATCATCTATGTTTTGTGGGCACAGGTATTTGACTTTATCTCATCGCTGGTAGGAGAGGTGGTGTATAAGATTGGCAATTAAAGGAAGAACGGGAAGAAGAATAACGGCCCTTTGCCTTGGTCTGCTGCTGGCGGTGCAGTCACCCTTTGGCGGATATTTTTCGGATACACAGTCTGTATCCGGGGTATATGCGGCCAATATTCCGGCAGGATATTCGAAGATAGCACAGAATCAGGAATTTAACCTGTACATGTGTGAGGATGACCTCTCTTTGATCGTTGAGGATAAGGAAAGCGGAGCGACGATGTCATCGGCGATCACCTACGATGACGGGAAGAACAACAATACCTGGCTTGGTGCTATGAAGTCGGCGGTCGTACTTACATTCATCAACGGAAATGACGACAGCAAGCAGGCGGATCTGGTCAACGATGAGGTAAGAAAGACGATCACTTCGACGGCAAACGGATTTCGCGCGGAGCTCCTCTGGAATAAATATTCATTCGGCTTAACCCTTGAAGTGGAACTTACGGATGAGGGGTTGACGGCATACATCGCGGATGAGAGCATCGTTGAAAACAGTGATAATTACCGGATCGGAACAATCGCCATCTATCCGTTTATGGGTAATTCTTATCTGGATGAGAAAGAAGGATATCTTCTGGTTCCGGACGGAAACGGAGCGTTGATCTATCTGGATGACAAGGAAGGAAGATTTTCCGTCGGATATTCCGAGATGATCTATGGAAAGGATATCGGTTTTGAAGACTCTTCCGTAACTTCCCTGCTCTGGGATCGCTACGAGATGGTAACGGACGCGGAGAAGATCATTGCTCCGGTATACGGGATCGCTCATACGGATGACGGGATCGCATATCTGGCGATCGTGGAAGAAGGCGATGAGAGAGCGACGATCGAGGCACACCCCAATGGTGTCAGCGTGGACTATAACAGAGCGTACGCAAAGTTTATAGAAAGAAAGCTTTATACGCAGCCGACCAGTAATAACTCCACTTCAGGCTCACTTCATCTGGCAGAGAGTGACAGAAGTCATTCGGATTTAAGGATCCGTTTCCTGTTCCTCTCAGGCGATAAGGCCAACTACGCGGGCATGGCAAACGCCTATCGGGAGTATCTCTTACAGAACGGCTTACTTGAGATACAGGAGGATGATTATCAGACCAGAGTGGATTTTCTGGGAACAGAGAGAGAAAAGTGGGTGATCGGTACCAGCACGGTCGTTATGACGACGACGGATGATATCAGAGATATCTATGACGATCTTGCTTCGGCGGGGGTTACGGATATCTTCTCCGTTTATAAGGGTTGGCAGAAAGGAGGACTGTATGATATTCCGATCACTTCCTACAAGGCGGATCCGGGGATTGGCGGTACATCCTCTTTGACAGCGCTGATCAAGGATGCCGAAAGCCGGGGGATTTCCTTCTATCTCTATAATAACGCGCTCTGGATCAATCCGGATGAGCAGAATGCTTCATTTAATGTGGTAAAGCAGATCAATAAGAGAAGATACAGTTTCGATACCTACAAGGATGTGTACGAGACGATGATGTATCTCACACCGGCCAGGAGCAAAACCGTATTAAACCGCTTCATAAACAGTTATACGGCTAAGGGGATCGATCATCTTTGTGTAGCGGGAATCTCTGATACTGTATTCTCCTATTCCTACAGCGGAGTGAACTATTCGAGATATGAATGCAGCGAAGATTACAGAGCATTGGTCGGTGAAGTGAATGAGAGAGCGGGACTGGTTCTGGAACATCCCTTTGCGTATTTGTGGAAAGACACGGAGGCCTTCCTGGATATGCCGATGTACACCTCCAGTTATATTGTGGAAGATGAGAGTGTTCCTTTTCTCTCTATCGTCCTTAAGGGTGTAATGCCGGTGTATTCGGAATATATCAATTTTGAGGCGAACAAGAACGAATTTTTCCTGAAACTGGTGGAGACAGGAACCTATCCTTCCTTTTACATCACCAGGGAAAGTTCCTCGAATCTGATCAATACGAATTCCTGTGATATCTACAGTTCGGAATACGATGTCTACCGTGACATGATCATATCCTATACAGAGGAACTCAAAGCCTTTAACGAGGAGGTAGCGGGAGCGCGTATCCTCCGGCATGAAATTATGGATAGCGGGGTTACGGTGGTCGGATACGATAACGGAAAGACGGTTTATCTGAACTATACGGATACGCAGCAGACGGTGAACGGCGTAACCATAGAAGCGATGTCTTATGAGGTTTTGTGATGAGCAAAGAAAAGAAGCAGAAAAAACCAAAGATCAAAATGGGCAGGCTGGAGAAGAGAGAGGCACGGATCGGTTATCTCTTTGTACTCCCGTGGATAATAGGTGTACTTGCTTTCCTGCTGATCCCGTTAGGCCAGTCTTTTTACTACATGTGGTTCAATATCAGGATCACACCTCTGGAGACAAAGTTTAACTGGGTGGGGACCGGAAACTTCACGCAGATATGGCTGGAGAATCCTGAATTTCCGCAGCAGCTTGTAACATACATCTGGCAGACCATTGTGGAAGTACCGGTGATCGTGGTATTCGCGCTGATCATAGCCATGATGTTAAACGGAAAGATCCGTTTCAAAGGTTTTTTTAGACTGATCTTCTTCCTTCCGGTCATTATTGTAAGCGGTCCCGTTATGAACATGCTGGTAAGTGAGGGAGCAGCGACGATCCCGGCGATGAACGTACAATCCGTGATCAATGCTTTCGATAAGGTATTTCCAACAAAGATCGCGCAGGAGATCGGAGAGATGTTCTCGAATATGATCATGATACTGTGGTATTCGGGTGTGCAGATACTGATCTTTCTGTCTGCTTTGCAAAAAGTGGATCCGTCTCTGTATGAGGCCGCAAAGATCGACGGTGGATCCGGCTGGGAATGTTTCTGGAAGATCACACTTCCGACGATCAAGCCGATGGTGTTACTTAATGCTGTCTATACGGTTATCTTCCTTTCCGGAAACGAGCAGAACGAGCTGATCAATATGATCAAATCCGCGATGTTTTCCGGAACGAAGGAAAAGGGGTACGGATATGCATCGGCGATGGCCTGGATGTACGCGGTGGTCATCAGTCTGATCGCGCTCCTTTTCTTCCTGCTTCTCGGATCGAAGAAAGATGTCTATGACAGACAGATCAAAAAGTATCAGAGAGAAAAGAAGAAAGAGATGAGAATGGAAAGAAGGGTGCAAAGGAGGAACCGGAGAAATGTCAGACGCATCGAAAAAGAAAGACGGGGCAGACGTTACAAAACCTACGATGGAAACGGAGACTACTGATCCCGGGAAAAAACAGAATAAGATCATCGCTTCCATTCAAGGATCCCGTAACTTAAAGAAAATACGCAAACAGGCAGCCCGGAATCTTAAGGAATCCAGGAGGAAGGAATACGAAGGTCTGGATTTTAAGCAGAGAATGAAAAAGCGTTTTTCCAGGGAGAAGGTTCATCGTTTTTTCTTCGGCTCCAAGGAAAAACAGGGCTTTGGCAAGATGCTGGTCACATACGGGTTATTGATCTGTATCGGTTTCGTTTACCTGTATCCGCTGCTTTATATGATAAGCACGAGTATGATGAACCGGGACGATCTGCTGGATACATCCGTTAAGTGGATCCCTTCAACAATGTATATGCAAAATTATGTGGATGCGGCCAAGTCCATGAATTTCTGGTCATCGCTTGGAAAGGGAGTTCTGATCGCCGGACTTCCGACCTTATGTAATATCGTGATCTGTATGATCGTGGGATATGGATTTGCGAGATACAACTTTAAAGGGAAAAAGCTTATGATGGGTATCCTTATCTTTTCCTACATCCTGCCAAGCCAGGTAACGATGATCCCGACCTATGTGCTCTACAACAACATGGGGATCCTTGGAACGATATGGACATTTGTGCTGCCGGCACTTTTCGGAAACGGATTGAACGCGCCGATCTTTATCCTGATCTTTTATCAGTTTTTCCGTCAGATACCACAGGTGCTGATGGAAGCGGCAGCCATAGACGGAGCGGGACATTTTAAACGCTTTTACAAGATAGCGGTTCCGTCCGCGATTCCGGCCATCATTACGGTTCTGCTCTTTTCCTTCGTGTGGTACTGGAATGAGTCCTATCTGACGGAGTTGTATGTGCAGGGACTTACCACGCAGAGCAGCTGGACCAATCTGGTCGTACAGCTTAAGAACTTTGATACGTCCTTTACATCGAGGGCGACCGTCGGAGATACCGCTACCGCATTGAGCGAATCCGTGCGTATGGCGGCGACGACATTAAGCGTTTTGCCGTTACTTTTGATCTACTTTGTACTGCAAAGGTACTTTGTGGAGAGTATCGACAGAAGCGGAATTACCGGTGAATAAAGGTCGTCTTATGCGGCCGGTGGCGTTTGTAAAACGCCCGTATAGAACAAAAGAAAGAAAAAAGGAGGAAGAAAAATGAAAAGAAAAATTGCACTTGCTCTGGTTTCCGTCATGATGATGTCGAGTCTTGCTGCTTGCGGCAGCAAGACGACTTCATCCGGGAACGGAACGGGAGCAACAGCGACGGGGGCTACTGATGAGAGCGGGTTTACCACGGATCAGATCACACTGACCTACTGGCACTATGAAGACGAGACCACAGTATCCATGCTTGCTGAGGAATTTATGAGACTGCATCCGAATGTAACGGTGGAGTGTAAGGTCATCTCTGATATGAGTACGGATCTCTCCGCGGCTGCGGCGGCGGGGCATTTCCCGGATGTTTTCTCCGGAACGGATTCGGATACGGCGCTAGCTAACCAGTACTGGGCGGATATTTCCGAATACTATGACGCAGATCCGGAGACGGCAAATCTTATGAGTTCCTTTAATGATTACGGGATCGGATGTTTTGATACGGATTGCCGTTTTGCGATCGCTACCTGGTTCCAGCCCAGCGCTGTCTTTATCGACCGCAACGTTATCGAGCACTTAAACCTTACGATGCCCCGCACCGACTGGACCTGGGATGAGATGATCCAGCTGATCAAGGATGCGACGGTGGATGATCGTACCGGAATGAAATATTACGGACTCGGCTATTACAACCGTCTGGATTCCCTTTACGGTATCGCGGCTTGTTCGCCGTCAGAGAGAGGCATCAAGGGTGAGTTCGGTTTTGACGGAGATTCCTTTGATCTGTCTTACTGGGCGATCGGTGAGCAGCAGTTCTCCGATTTAAAACTTGGCGGATATGTGGCACCGCAGCAGAATACACAGGCGATGGAGGACTGGTCCGGTGACTGGGGAACATGGTTTGGAGCGACCGGCCATGTAGCGGTATTCTCGGAAGGACTCTGGTCCTATCAGAACATCTGGAACGTGGATGGCTATCAGGAACAGTACGGTCTGGATATCGTTCCTTATGTAACACCGAACGTAGTGGATGAGAAGGAACACAATGTCATCGCCAATATGTACATGGGTGGTATATCCACTTCCTGTCAGCATCCTTTTGAAGCATATGAACTTTTGAAGTTTATGACATTCGGTGTGGATGGATGGAATTACAGACTGGATCACATCTATTCCGACGATTCGATCACGAATGCTTCCGGTACACCGCTTAAGAATGCCAACATGCCGGTTCCCATCACGCTTGACGAAGGTGTATGGGCTAAGTACAAGGCTCTGTTCTACCGTGATGGAGATGATGAGTACAACCGTTACTGGGATGATTATTTCGCGTCCATCGTTCATCCGGTTCCTTACGGATGGTACAACATCGCAGGCTATTGGAATTTCTGTGATCAGTACTTCAATTCGATCGGTATTCACGATCTGGTAGACGGTGGTACCGCCAAGGCTGCCGACTATGTGGAAGAGGCGACCAGACAGGCCAATTACTATCATGCGGAGGCAATGCTTTCCTACTTCGGACCCGGTGGCTATGATGTCCTGAGCGAAGAAGACCAGGCGAAATATCAGGCAATAGTCGATTCCTTCTAGGAATGCCTAAACACCATAAACCAAAACACAAAGTTGTAACCAAATAAGAAGAGAAATGGAGGAGACACATGAAGAAGAGAGCAATAAGTTTATTACTGGGATCGGCGATGGTCATCGGTTCGCTGGCGGCCTGCGGAAAATCTGCGGATGATACTTCGACGACACCCGACACATCCACGGGAAACGAAACCGTTACGGAGGCCACAGCACAACCGGCAGCACCGGATACGGCATTGGAGGCAATTCCGGATCCTGTGTATTACTATTCCTTTGATGAGGCGGATGCATCGTCGGAAAACGCTACCATTCAGCCTACCGGACAGGATAAGACGACCAGCCCGATCCTTTCGGCGATCGATAAGGACATCGTAAGAATCCCGGGTGTTAAGGGAGAAGCCGTTTATCTGGACGGTACCTATGGTCTCAGGCTGACGGATGTCAACGGTGTCGGAGAAACCTACACGATTTCCTACTGGATGTATTCTTCCAGAAACGCAAACTACATGCCGACGATACAGTGGGGTAATCCGGTACTGGATGAGGCAAGCGGAAACCAGCATTATAACAACATCACCTGGGCTGCCTGGGGACAGGACGGTGCAGAGACATTCCCCTGCGTATGGTCTTATGACAGCACCAACGATACTTTGGTAAACAACTGGCCGAACTGGGCTCCCGATACTGCGGATACGATGTTAAAGCAGTGGGTAAACATCACACTGGTAGTTGATGACAACGTAAGGGCCGTTTCCGATGAGAACGCACTGGTTGCTACCGTCTATGTAAACGGTGAGCCTTTAACCAAGATCGACTCTGACGGAAATGTGGTAGAGACCGTTATCGTACCCGGCGTCATGGCAGCATCCGACAATTATGATTTCCTTCTCGGCGTAAACTACTGGGATGCGATCTATAAGGGTGCTTTCGATGAGGTATATGTATTTGATCAGGCTTTAACCGCAGGTCAGGCGAAGACGCTTTATGAGATGGGAGATCCTACGGTGGCTTTGGAAGAGCCGGAGAGGATCGTGGAAGTCGTTGAGAATCCGAATGCGATCGATACGGTCGGAACCACAGACTTAAGCATGGGATTCTGGAGTGACTGGTCCTCTACCATTGAGATTCCGGATGGCGCTACCAAGGAGATCGTCTTAAAGAATTACTCCGACGGCGCCGCAAACTGGGATAACTATGTACTGGCATTTACCAATACCGCGCATGAGGACGGAGTGGATCCCAATACCGTGGAAGGTAACAGAGAATGGGTAGTGGTTCGTGCCGACGCTTATGGCTGGGAAGGCGAAATGAATCCTGATACCAATCCTGAGCGTTTTGAGTTCTCCTGGGATTGGGGGAACTGGGGAACCTGGCTGCAGCAGGTAATGGTGGACGCGGATGTAACATTGACCATTAACCGTGACGGTGAGATCTTAAATATCACGGCAGTGAATACCGATTATAACGGAACACCGAATACTGTAACCGCGAAGATCACCACGGATATGACCGATGTGGATGATTGCTTCTTAACCGTCCTTGGCGAGAAGTGCTATATTGAAATTCTGAGTGTGGATGATGCCATCGTTGTGACGGAAGATGCAAATGCGATCGATACGCTCGGTAGTACCGGACTGGTTGCTCCGTTCTGGTCGGATACAACAGACGGTTTTGCGCTGGCCGACGGCGACAGCAGAACTGTTAAGTTAAACAACTATTCCGACGGTGTGAACAACTGGGATAACTTTGTAGTAGCATTCGCAAATACGGAAGTTAAGACAGACGCGCTTGCAAGCGGAGACAATTATGACGGTTATGCGGAATACGGCGTACTTCGTGCCGATGCTTTCGGTTGGGGCGATGAAGCCTTTGCTTTCGAAGCTAGCACGAGCTGGGGCGATGACTGGGCAGGCTGGCTTGCTATGATGAAGGATGCGGATGTTACCTTAAACATCAGCAGAGACGGCGGAGAGGTTACCGTTGACTTTACCTTCGTTGGCAGAGACGGTTCCGAATGGACAGAGACCATTAAGTTCACATCCACGATGGATGCATCTTCGGATGTATATTTCTTCTTCACAAATGAAGCCTCCTATGTAGAACTGTTAAGTGTGGAATAAGTGTAAAGAAAGCAGTGTTGTAAGCGGCAAGTAAAAAAATACAGTCATTTCGGAGCTGTCTTTGCGGCGGTTCCGAAATGACTTGATGAGAAGACGGCGCAAAAGAAGAGAGGATACACGGAATGCTTAGTAATTTCAGGATGGGAATCGTAACGGAATACAATAAGCCCTTTATTGCACAGAGGGCGGATCCCTATATCATAAAGGGGAAGGACGGGTATTACTACTTTACGGCTTCCGTTCCGGAGTATGACCGTATCGTCTTACGAAGAGCAAAGGAACTGAGAGAACTGGCAGATGCAGAGGAGAAGACCATCTGGTGCTGCCACGAAAACGGAGATATGAGCAAGCATATCTGGGCGCCGGAGATGCATTATCTCTTTGGACGATGGTATATGTATTTTGCGGCCTCCAGAAAGGACGATATATGGAGACTGCGTCCGTATGTGCTGGAATGTTGCGGACAGGATCCGTACACGGATCCATGGATCGAGAAAGGGAGGCTTTTAAGGAGTGATGATGATATTTATTCCTTTAAAGCGTTCTCGCTGGATACAACAATTTTTGAAAATAAAGGAAAGTACTACTGTGTCTGGGCGGAGAAAGTAAGCGTGGGAATACAGATTTCCAACCTCTATATAGCGGAGATGGAAGATCCTTTAAAGATGAAGACCGCGCAGGTTCTCTTAACAACTCCGGATTATGACTGGGAGAGAGTGAATATATGGGTGAATGAAGGACCGTCCGTTATAAAGAAAAACGGTATGATCTTCTTAACCTATTCTGCCAGCGCTACCGGACCTGAGTACTGTATGGGGATGCTCAGTATCCCGGAGGATGCTGAGATCCTGGATCCAAAAGCATGGAAGAAGGAAAGATACCCGGTTCTGTCATCGGAAGAAAAGTATGGCTTTTACGGACCCGGACACAATTCGTTTACAGTGCTTGAGGATGGCAGTGAGGTATGCGTTCTTCATGCGAGAACCTATCCGGAGATCATAGGGGACCCTCTGTATGATCCGAACCGGCACTGCTATTTGATGAAAATGGAATGGAAGGAGAACGGGAAACCGGTCTTTGATTATAAAAATGTATTTGGAGGAAAGATTTCGGAGGGGGCAGATAGGTAAAAGTAAAATAAGAGTGAAACGGGAGAGTGGCAGATGGATGAAAAGAGTTTCAGCCGGGAAATAGAATTAAACCGCATCTGTGTGAAAGACGGATTCTGGACGGAAAAGATGGAACTTGTACGAAAGGAAGTAATCCCTTATCAATGGGAGATCTTAAATGACCGTGTGCCGGAGGCTGCGCCCAGTTACTGTATGCATAATTTCCGCGTTGCCGGCAGGATGATGGAAGAGAAGCGAAAAAAGGGGGAGGCCTATAAAGAACCGACATATACTTTTCGAGGCTTTGAATCGCTGCCGGAGGATCCGGGGCACCCGGATGAGAATTCCTTTTACGGATTTGTATTTCAGGACAGTGATTTCTCCAAGTGGATCGAAGCGGCAGCGTACAGTCTGATCGCTCATCCGGATCCCGAACTGGAGGCCACGGCGGATGAGGCGATCGACATCGTCTGTGCCGCTCAGCGGGAGAACGGATATTTAGATACTTATTACATCATCAACGGGATGGATAAGGCATTTACGAATTTAAGAGATCATCATGAACTCTATTGCTTTGGTCACCTCGCGGAGGGCGCGGTAGCCTACTATCAGGCTACCGGCAAGGATAAACTCTTAAAGGCGGCATGCCGCTTTGCGGATCTGATCGACGACACTTTCGGGAAAGATAAGAAAAAGTGTCAGGGATATCCGGGACACGAGATCGCGGAGATGGCGTTAGTAAAGCTCTATGAAGTGACCGGAGAGAAGCGCTACCTGGAGTTGTCTTCCTTCTTTATCGACATGAGGGGGACAAAACCGTACTATTTTGATAAGGAGTTTCCGCCGGCGAAGGACGCGCCGAAGATCCGTTATCATTATCATCAGGCGCACCTTCCGGTACGGCAGCAGAAAGAGGCGACCGGTCATGCGGTACGCGCGGTATATCTGTACAGCGGAATGGCGGATATGGCGCGGATGAAAAAAGATGATTCGCTGTTGAAAGCCTGTGAAGCGCTCTGGAACAGCATCGTTAACGAGAAGATGTATATCACGGGCGGGATCGGTGCTACCAGACTGGGAGAGGCGTTTTCCTATCCCTATGATCTTCCGAATGATACGGCCTATGCGGAGACCTGTGCTTCCATCGGACTCGTATTCTTTGCTCAGCGGATGCTTAAAATAAAACCGGAATCCCGTTTTGCGGATATCATGGAGTTAGCGCTTTTTAACGGGATCATCAGCGGCATGTCGACAGACGGAAAGGCCTTTTTCTATGTCAATCCGTTGGAGTCGGATCCGGAGGCCTGCAGACTGGATGAACGAAAATCCCATGTTAAGCCGGTCAGGCAGAAGTGGTTTGGCTGTGCCTGCTGTCCGCCGAATCTCGCGAGACTGATCGGGTCGATCGGAAGATACGCCTATACGGAAAGAGAAGATACCTTCTTTATTCACCTGTATGTGGGTGGAGACATCCGCAAGACGATAGACGGAAGAGAAGTAACGATACATATAGAGAGCGGGATACCATGGAATGGATTGGTAAGAGTATCGGTAAAAACGGCGGATGAGAAACCCGTACATATGAAACTGGCACTCAGGATACCGGCATGGTGCAGAGAACAGATGCGTCTGGAAGGAGCAGAAGCGTTTACGCAGTCTGTAAAAGACGGCTATCTGTATCTCGATGGTGACTATAACGGAGAGACGATTTCTGCAGAGTTCTCTATGAGTCCCTGTGTGATCGAAGCAAAGGATACGGTAAAGGAAGATGAGGGGAAAGTTGCCGTGATGCGAGGTCCGGTCGTATACTGTATGGAGGAAGCGGATAACGGTAAAAATCTGCATCGTATCCGGATACGGCCGGAAAAAGGATTCCGCGAGGAGAAGACGGAAGAATTCGGGATCCCCGCAGTGGTACTGGAGTGTTACGGATTGCAGCCGCAACAGAATACGCCGTTTCGGATGATCTCTGGAGGAAGAGACGAAAAAAGCCAAAGAACTATGGTTACGAGTTTGTATCACATATATGAACCGGAAAAATATGAGAATAAAAAACTGCGTCTGATACCGTATTTCCTCTGGGCGAACAGAGGAGAAAATATATTTTCTATGCCCACCATCTTTTATGTTTTGATTAACGACTGCATGGCCAGTAGTACCTGAACCTGCAAAAAAATCAAGAATGATACAATCCTTATCATCGTTTCCGTTGATAAAGAAGGAGATTGCTTTTTGAACCAATTGCGCTGGCTTGGGGAACGGGAAAACGCCTCTGCCGCAACGGCGGTTTCTTTCTCTGAGATAGAAGATGCAGAACTGAAGGAATGGATGGAAGATTCGGATTACAGAGAAGAGGAGTACAATGATGATTTTGATTCTGCAGACGTCCTGTACAACGATACGTGGATGGCAGGATTGGTACAGGATGCGGAGGATTTCGACTTTTACGGATTTGTTCTGACAGATCCTTCCGAGATCAGTATTGTGATCCTTCCGTATTATATAGACGATATGGATTATATTCTGGCCGCACTGGTGGATGACGAGTTCAATATGATTGCTTTTGCGGAAGAAGCACAGTATGAAGAAGTGGAATATTTTGAAATAGACGAAGATGCTCCGAAGGCAGGCGTTTATTATCTGGTTCTGTGCGTGGCAGACGAGTATCCCTATGACAGCCCGGCTTATTATCAGGTCAATGCATC
>CALDIE010000134.1 GCA_937901625.1 uncultured Lachnospiraceae bacterium | reverse complement strand
TCTTAAAATAGTCCATCTGCGCAGCGCTGGTGCAGGCCGCATAGGTATTGACGATCAGACACCGCCCGGAATTGTTTCCGCCGGTAGAACGCACGGCATCCACAAAGTCCTGATTATATTTATTGATCACATCGCCGGCCGAAGGTCCCGGATACGACCAGTTATTGCTGTCATCCAGCATCTCGTTAAAACCTTCAAAAACCAGTTCCTCACCATAGGAGGCAAACTCGGTCGCGATCTGCTGCCACAGGTAGGAAAACTTCTCATGATTCCTCTGATAATTACTCTCGGATGCATGTAACCATCCGTCCGTTCCCGTATCGTGATGGACATTTAAGATACATATCATGTCGCTGTCGATCACGTAATCAACGACTTCCTTTACTCTGGTCATCCAGGCCGCATTTACGGTGCCGTCGGCAGACATATTCTGCTCCCAGGTCACAGGCACGCGCACAGCATCAAAGCCGGCAGCCTTGATATCTTCGATCATTGCTTTAGTGGTAACGGGGTTTCCCCAGGCGGTCTCAAAATCCGTCGGTGTTGCGGATGTGGACTGAACGATCCAGTCGCCTCTTGAATCCAGTGTATTGCCAAGATTCCATCCCGCGTGCATGCGATCCATCACTCTCCCTGAAACACCTCTGTATGTGATCATGACATCCTCCTGTGTATCCGATCCGTAGATGAGACTTACCTTATATACCGTAAGTGCCGACTCCGAAGGCGAAGGCATAACCTGTATGGCATTTAAAGTAGAAAAATCCGTACTCCCGTATGTATCCGTTATCAGTTCGTAAGTATAATACGCCGCACCGTTGGTTGTATACGAAGGTGTCATCTGCACCCAGTTAGGTCCGCCCGTCCAGGACATCATAACCAGCATCGGCTCTACCGGCGCGTCATATTCCACTTTCATCGTAAAAGGTTTTGTAAAGTAGGAATATTGAAACTTATCTTCTCTAAGTCCGACCGCTTCCTTCCAGTCATCTCCCCACTGTCTGAAGGTGGATGAAGCCTGTCCTTCAAAGAGTATCACCTCTTCCCCCTCCGCGTAAGCCGCCAGTGGCTGCATCTGTAAAAATACGGATGCGACCAGAAATACGGCCAAGAGCATAGTAAATATCCTTTTCATGATCCTTCTCCTTTGTCTACCGGTTTCGTTCATATATTCTTCTATTCCTCATTTCCGTGGTTTGCAATCTTCTTTCTGGTTTGCGGACTCCATGAATCGCGATTGGACTGTTTTTGTCTCGGATCCACATATCCTTCCATTCTCTCAAGTCTGGAGCGGATGAAAAACTCCGAATCCGGTCTCTGCCAGTCATTATCTACATAAAGGATGTTCGGGATCGCATCAAAGAATTCGCGCATATCATTGTGGAAGTCGTCATCCGGAACGGAATAGATCTTCGGTGCCACGCCGTTGCTGTAATAAAACAGTTTCTTTCTCGCGATCTGGTTGGCCGAGCATACAACGAAAAGCTCGCTGTAATCTCCATCCTTAAAGATCTGCGCCGTAACATAGCATTCATCCGCCGAGTTATAGGTTCCCGCCTCGCCCTTGTACTTCTTATTCATATCATCCGCAAAAATGTCGGAAGCCTTTATGTGTTTCTTCCCGGTCAGATATTTCTTACCCGCATCGCATAGTGCCACCTGATCTCCAAGATGAAGGCTTCCCGGAACATAGATCTTTACTTCATATCCTCTTTCCACAAGCCGTTCATACAAATCCACGCCCATATCCAGACGCTCGGCAAAGGCTCTTCCGGGTGTTTTACCGTTCTTTAAAGGATGTTGGGCAGCCACCTCGATCAACGCCTTTTTAACGCCGTTATTTTGTCTTTCTTCCCGAAATTGTATGGCCTTATCAATGCTGGTGCTCCATTTCCTACGGTCCGGATCTGTGATCTCTCCGATGATCTTGTGACCCTCTCCCCGGGTGATATTATACAGGTTTCCACGGTAGTCAGCCACTTTCTTTAACTCCTCTACATGTTTAAACACCTGAGAGGCAATGGACGCGGATGCCTCGTAATCCCCGATGACCTCCATACCAAGTGTCTCCGATGCCCGAAGCGGCGGCATAGTAGTATTAAACCAGCACCAGAGCTTGTGCTCACTCTTATCCACTCCCACGATCATCGTCTGACGGATCAGGGTAAAGGCGTTGCCAATGTAGAGTTCTCCCATCTTCGTATCCGTTTCCCGGCTTATCTCCTCCGCATCTTTCCTTACACGCTGAAGATTTGCCCTCACTCCGTTTATTTCACTTCTGAGTCGCGCCTCGTCTACCTTTACTCTCTCCATCCAGTCCTCGATGGTTTCCCCTTTTTGGGGATGGAGCTCTACCGATGCTACATCATACATAAAGTCCGAGGTCGCATCACCGCACATCACAAAGATGTCGGTTCCGGTCGCTAACTGTTCCGAGAGAAAGCGGATGTTTGCATCTACAAATCCCTTGTTCGTCGTGCCGACTACATAGATTTCATCTTTACCGCTTAAGTTTTCTTTCATGTGCTTGGGATCGGCTGTTCCCGTCACCATGCGCTCCACACCGTTTAAATTACAAAACCGCATCCACGACTCATATTTCTTTTCGGCACCGATGTATGCCCGTCCGGGGTAAGTCTTATTCTTCTTTGAACCCTTTGGTGCTTTGCTTTCACCGTCCGGATTATCCTGCCCTACCTCCATCCATGCTTTTGCAAGTTCGGCGCGTTCTTTGGGGATGCAAAACATTCCGTCTTTTTTGGTCAGTTCCGTCACCAGCGTTTTCGGTGCATCACTTCTGGTCCCGTCCACGCAAATGATACTTGCTCCAACCAGTTTTTCGAAATAATCTCTGCCTTCTTTTCCGTTGTAGGCGATAAGGAAGATCGGCTTCTGTTCATACCAGAAAACCGAAAGTTCTACCAGACACAGAGAACTCCTCAGATACGCATCCGTCATGATCACGATCATGCAATCACTTTCGCGCAGCTCTTTTCGGATGTATTCCTCTCTCTTTTCGCCGGCCGGGATACCTCCCTCTCCGTAAGTAAAGATCACATCAGATTCATCCCCGAAGATCTCATCCTTCGTTTCCTTGATCGCCTCACAGATTTTTACATCCGTGGTGCAGTGACTGATAAAGATCTTTTTCTCTTTGTACTCTTTTTCATTTGCCTTCGATGTTACTGTCTTTGTCCCTCTCATGGCTGTAACCTCTTTTCCTTATCCCTTCTGTAAGAAGTATTCAATGATCTCCTTATCGACCGTGATACCGTCTTTTTTCTGCTCCTCCACACTCAACTGATCGTACGGTATCAGCAAGTTATGGACCTTGATCTCATTGTTTCTCTTTGGCGCATATACATATCCGATGGTCCACTCGTATACATTCCAGCGCATATGTTCGTACTTGATCCATTCGGTCGACATGTCATTTAAGTTTTCATAGCGGTCATTTTCATATTCGTGGATCTGCAGGATCTTATACTTTAAGGAAAGCGCTCTGGAATATACGGACTTTCTCATATACTCATCTCTGCAATATTCCTCCCACGCCACCTTTTTATAAGGTTTTATCTTATCCGGAGATTCCGCTTTCTGCTTCTTTTCCCAGGCCTTTCGTTTTTCCTCCTGTCTGAGGTCATGAATAAGGCGGGCGACATTTTCAATCTCCGAATTGCAGATATTATCTCTGGAGTATATCTCCGCTTCGCTTCCCACCTCGACCACATGGGCGATCTCCATCCCTTCCAAGAGGTGGTCTCGGTTCTTCAACTGAATCGTGGCAGCCGGGGTAATCCCTTTTCTTCTCCGAGCCATTCCGATACGGGAAGCAACGCTGTAATTGGTCCGGTCATCTCCCGTATTGATAAAAGCAAAATCAAATGCCAGGCTTTCATCAACGCGCTCCATAAACTCCTGCGTCCTGTATTCCACTCCCTCCGATATTTTGATCGTATAGATCGCATAACCATCTTCCTGCACACACTCTCTCAATCCGGGGCACTCGAAAAACAGTTTCCGAATCTCGTGTCCCTCTTCGATCACATGGATGTTTAAGCGATACCCCGGCATCTGCCCAAGCCACAGGAGTGTCTTTAACATCTCCTTAGAATAGGAATCCATCCCGACTAAGAGGATTCTCAGATCCTTAACCTCGTCCTTCTCCCTCTTTAGAAAGATGGAATTCCTGATCAGGTTGTTGGATGCATAGTTTTCTGCTGAACGGATATATTGAATGATGATCGGCGAAGTCGACGGATCACCTTCCGTCAAAAAACGCTTTTCCAGATGGTTTTGTACATCCCAGGAAGAATCGTTTAGTTCTATATAGATCCTTACGTTTCTCTCCGATGTGTTTTTCTTTTCATTGGAGAGGATTTGGTATACACTGTCAAGGCGTTCCAGATTCTGCGCATCTTCTTTACCAAAGATATAGATCTCCTGCCCGTCTTTTGCCTGTCGGCTTTTTAAGATAAAGCGAAAAAAGGTATCCGGTTCCTCAACAAAAAAGACACCTCCCGCCTCCTTGATCTCCCGCCCTTCCTCCTCGGTCGGCATATCCTCTAAAAGGAATATGATACGTTCACGGCTGCGAGCGCTCTTTTTATCCGACATGGAGATCGACTTGGCGATCAGGCGATTCCGCTCATTACATCCCACAAAAACGTACGCTTTCTTTCTCCTCTTTCTCCCGAAATCCGTTATATACTGCGCGGGAACCCTGAAGAACAGGAGTACTGCTGTAAAAGAAAGCCCTATCATGATCAATCGAACGATCATGATACTTAAAGAAAACAGTATCCCCGGATTCTCCGGTGCGTTTCCGATCTCGTATTCAAATGACTGAAGCGTCAGCGCGTCCAGCGCATAAAGAATAGCCGCGAAGATCCCTTCCGGAACGGTATACTCCTCCTTGCTCAACTGTATGGGGATCATCCAAATAACGAGGGTAATAACAAGTCCGCCCAGTAACCAGATTGCAGTCATTTGTTCTGATTTTTTCTTGAAATGCGCATAGACCAATGCCAGTATCACCGGTACAAATCCAAGTGCGTACATGAACATCCAGGCGTTTTCCGACAGTATGATTCCTGTTGTCATACGTTTCCTCTCCTCTGTAAAAGAACTCTACTCCACAAAGCCATAAAACTCCATGAAGCCGGATGAATAGAAAAACTCATCACTGACAAAGTGTCTTTCCATCGTCTTATAATTTTCCTTAAGCCATACTAAGGCACGCTGCCGCTCGGCCGTAGGTTCCTTCTCATTCATCACTTTATATTCACGCTCTACATAGGAAAAGAGCGCCTCAAACAGGGTGCGCCGTTCTTTGCGCTTTAAGCCGACGGTGGAAATCTGTTTTGCCTCAAAATGTATGTCCTCCAAATCCGCGTTTCGCATCCATGCATAAACCTTACGACCGGCATGGAAGTCACCGGAATAGTCGTCCCATTCGATGAGATCCAGCATCCGTCTGAACATCTCCTGCTCATCCGGATAGGCAAGCGCCATGCTGTGGTCGAGCTCCCTTACATATACGATCCCGCCGGGTGCCATACGATCCACTACCTCCCGCAATTTCCCCTCCGGGTCTTTTAAATCGCGAAGGATCAGCGTAAGATCCGCCATATCAAAGGCGTTAAGATTGTGGTCGGAGAGGATCCGGTCCATCTCGTGACCGAAATCATCGTGTTCCATATTGCCTACATAGAAATCATTTTTCTGATGGTTGCGGGTTGCATAACGCTTTTTGGCATCCTCCACCTCATCCTTTGAATTCAACATTCCAAAGACATGTCCGATCTCCGGGCGGTCGTATTTCTTCATATAAGTGTCGACATCATAGATCGCGGGGCTGAAGAGAATCACATCTTTCTTACCGGCCAAAAGGCGGGTAAAGATATCCTCCTCCACTGCTTTACAGGACTCAAAATCCGCGCGGATACGGCTTCTCTCCTCCTCCGACATATTGCCGTCCTCGTAAAAGGTATTGGAAAGATTGCGTTTTTTCGTGATCCGAAGTGGTTCTCCGTTCTCATCCTTTAAGCGCTGAATGATCTGCTTGATGACCTCTTCAAAATTCAATCCGTTGTAGGGGATTGTCTGAATCACACGGATTCTGTCGATCTCCTCCGGAAGCTCCTCCGGAAAGTGAAATCCCTCCCCGACAATGGGAATGATATTCTTCTCCAGACGGATCGCTTCCGCTATTTCCTTTCTGACCCAGTCCCTCTCGTAGGCGCAACGATCCAGTGCTCCCTTTGACAGGATCACCAATATATTGTTTGAATGACTTATGTTTCTGTGAATATGCTCCGGAAACTCTCCTTCCGATATGGCGTCCACATCAAAGAAAAGTGTATATTTCTTAGATCGGAAGAGCGTCGTGTAGGGA
>CALDIE010000133.1 GCA_937901625.1 uncultured Lachnospiraceae bacterium | reverse complement strand
TCGGCATTGAGTTGGGATCCACCAGGATCAAGACGGTTCTTGTGACATCGGATTCCAAACCGGTGGCGAGCGGAAGTCACACTTGGGAAAACAGATATGAGAACGGCGTATGGACCTACAGCCTGGAAGATATATGGACAGGCTTACAGGAGAGCTATGCCGATCTGCGCAAGGATGTAAAAGAGCAGTACGGAGTGGAGTTAAAAAAGATCCGGGCGATCGGCTTTAGCGCTATGATGCACGGGTATCTTGCCTTTGATGAGAAGGGAGAACTCCTGGTGCCGTTTCGTACCTGGAGAAATACGATCACCGGGGAGGCTGCGGACGTTCTGACGGAGGCTTTTGATTTTAATATCCCCCAGAGATGGAGTATAGCGCATCTGTATCAGGCTATCTTAAATAAAGAAGAGCATGTAGGAAGGATCTCATATTTAACGACACTTGCCGGCTATATTCACCTGAAGATGACCGGCAGGAAAGTGTTGGGTATAGGAGATGCCTCCGGAATGTTTCCGATAGATTCCCTTACCGGAACATATGATGAGACGATGATGCGAAAGTTTGATGAGCTGACAGCGCCTTTGGGCTATGGCTGGAAACTGGCCGATATCCTGCCGGAAGTACTGGTGGCAGGGGAGGACGCGGGTACGCTTACCGAAGAAGGGGCAAAGCTTTTGGATATCAGCGGAAATCTGGAGGCAGGAGCTTTAGTATGTCCTCCGGAGGGCGATGCCGGTACCGGTATGACGGCAACCAACAGTGTGGCCGTCAGGACGGGAAATGTCTCCGCCGGAACTTCGATCTTTGCCATGGTGGTTCTGGAAGATAAGTTAAAGAGCGTTCACCGTGAGATCGATGTGGTGACGACTCCGGTGGGGGATTCCGTGGCCATGGTCCACTGCAACAACTGCACATCCGATATCAATGCCTGGGCAGGGATCTTTAAGGAATTTCTGCAGGCGATGGGGATCGATCCGGATATGAATCAGTTATACACGGTGATGTTTAAGTCGGCGCTGAAAGGCGATGCAGACTGTGGCGGATTGATGGGATATAATTATTTCTCCGGAGAGCCGGTTACCGGTTTTTCGGAGGGAAGACCGCTCTTTGTAAGAAGCGCAAATGCGGAATTTAGTTTTGCAAACTTTATGCGTTTGCACCTGTACAATGCGGTATCCGCGCTTAAGTATGGTGTGGATATCCTCTTAAAAGAGGAAGAGGTTTCTGTTGACTGTCTGTATGGACACGGCGGGTATTTTAAGACCCCTGAAGCCGGACAGAAGATCCTTTCGGCGGCTTTAGGAACACCGATCACCGTTATGGAGACAGCAGGAGAGGGCGGTGCCTGGGGTATTGCCGTACTGGCGTTATATGCGGCAGCACATAAAGAAGGCCAGGGTCTTGCGGATTACCTGAAGGAAAATGTTTTCAAAGAAGGAGCAGGTACTACGTTAATGGCGTCGGAAGAGGATATTGAGGGATTCAATGTCTTTATGGAAAGCTCTAAGAAGGCTTTTCCGATAGAGCAGGCGGCGATCACGTATGTGGCGGAATAAAAGGTATTTTTGACCACAACATCCTTTATAGTATGAACGAAACGCCAAAAGTCATATCACAGGCTTTTGGCGTTTTTTCTGCCGTCATATTTGGTTACATATGGTTATGTATGGTTACATACCGGTTACATACGGGATGATCCGAAAAAATGCGGACAAGAATAGCAAGACGCTTACATCAAAATATGATAAGATGGCGATATGATGAAAAGAGTGGAACTGATCGCTCCCTGCCATTTCGGTCTGGAGTCGGTCTTAAAAAGAGAGATCATCGATCTGGGATATGAGATCACCGAAGTGGAGGATGGAAGAGTAACCTTCGGCGGCGATGCGGAAGCGGTCTGCAGAGCCAATATCGGTCTTAGGAGTGCGGAACGGATCCTGATCAAATGCGGCAGTTTCCATGCGGAAACCTTTGAAGAACTGTTTCAGGGAACCGGGGCGATCGCGTGGGAGGAGTGGATCCCGGAGGACGGAAAGTTCTGGGTGACCAAGGCTGCCAGTGTTAAGAGTAAATTGTTTTCCCCCTCGGACATCCAGTCCGTGATGAAAAAGGCGATGGTCGAGAGGATGAAGCGGACATATCACCGGGAGATCTTTGCGGAAAGCGGAGATCCTTTTCCTGTGCGGGTTTTTCTTCATAAGGATGAGGTGACGGTAGGACTGGATACGACCGGGGATTCTCTCCATAAAAGAGGCTACAGGAAACTGACGGCCAAGGCTCCGATCGCAGAGAACCTGGCGGCGGCTCTTTTGATGTTAACACCGTGGAATGGAAGCCGCATTCTGGTGGACCCTTTCTGTGGAAGCGGTACCTTCCCGATCGAAGCGGCGATGATGGCCGCGCATATGGCACCAGGAATGAACAGAGAGTTTACCGCCATGCAATGGCCGCATCTGATCCCGGCTTCGTATTGGAAAGATGCCAAAGAGGAAGCCAAAGAAGAGGTCGACCTTACGGTACAAACGGATATTCAGGGATATGATATCGATCCGGATATGATTAAGATCGCCAGAGCCAACGCAAGGCTCGCCGGCGTGGAGAATCTGATCCATTTTCAGGTACGCCCGGTGGAACAGTTAAGCCACCCGAAAAAGTACGGATTTCTGATCGCCAACCCCCCTTACGGCGAGAGACTGGAAGAAAAAGAAGCCCTTCCCGCACTCTATAGGACGATCGGGGAGAGGTATGCAGCTTTGGACTGCTGGTCGATGTATCTGATCACGGCCTATGATCAGGCAGAGAAGGATATAGGAAGAAAAGCCGATAAGAACCGGAAGATATACAACGGTATGATGAAGACCTATTTTTACCAGTTCCAGGGTCCGAAGCCGCCTAAAAAAGACAATCCGCAAAGATGAGGTTAAGAAAGTCTGTCAATCGACAAACGGACGTCCGAAACCACCTAAAAAAGACAATCCGCAAAGATAAGAAGGAGATATTAAGTTATGAGACAGATCATATTTGCGACTACCAACAAGGACAAGGTACGGGAGATCAAAGAAATACTAAGCGGTCTGGATGTGGAACTGATCCCCATGCAGGAGATCGGCTTTGAAGGTGAGATAGAGGAAAACGGCACTACGTTTGAAGAGAATGCGGCAATCAAAGCAGAGGCAGTTGCGGCATTTGTTAAAGAACATAAACCGGAGTACGCGGACGCGATCGTTATGGCGGATGATTCCGGATTGGAGATCGACGCCATGGGCAAGATGCCCGGCGTTTTGTCCCACCGTTGGCTTGGAGAGCGCACTTACACGGAAGCGATGACGGATATTATCCGTGAAATGAAAGATGTTCCGGAGCAGGAGCGGACAGCCAGATTTGTATGCTCCATCGCTGCCGTCGTCCCCGGACATAAGACCTACACCTTACGGCGTACCATCGAAGGAACGGTTGCCCACGAGATCAGAGGAGAAGGGGGCTTTGGCTACGATCCCTTCTTCTACGTGCCGGAGTACGGCTGCACCACAGCCGAGATGACCTCCGAGCAGAAAAATGCCATCAGCCACCGCGGCAAAGGCCTCCGCGCCATGCGCGACCTCCTCCTCTTTGAATCCCTCCTGTGACACGGGGACGTACCTACTGTCACTTTTTTCGCCTCCCGGTACGCCGGATGTGACACGGGGACGTACCTGCTGTCACGTTTTCGCGACGCGGACGCGGCACCCACGCAACAAGGATGCAGGCAAACAACTTCGCTTCGTTCTCGTTCGCATCGTCCTGTTCGGACACGCTGCGCGCGCGATAGAAGCGTTTACGCGCTCCGCCGTGCCGATGGACTTGCGAACTCGTCTGCGCTCGTAATCGTTTGCCCTTGCATCTCTTGTTGCACTGCCGCTGTGACATCGGGATGTACCCAATGCCGGCTTTTTCACGACATTGACGTGGCATTTACATAACAACGATGCAGGCAAACAACTTCACTCCGCACGGGGAGAGGATTGACAAATATTGCCGGTTTAAATTATGATATCAAGGTCAGTGTAGGATGGAAGAGGGTACCGATGAAGATTCTGGTAGTTAGTGATACACACGGAGATAACCGTCATTATTATGACGTGTTGGAACTTGAAAAAGATCCGGATATGGTCATCCATTGCGGGGATATCCTTGGCAGTCAGGACGAGCTTCGAAGAGCTGTGGAATGCCCCTTTTATTGGGTGCCCGGAAACATGGACATGTTTGCGGCAGAGTCCAGAGTAAAGGTGATCCCGGTGGCAGGGCATACGATCTATGTGGCGCACGGTCATGAACACGGTGTGAGGATGGGGACGGAAGTCCTTGCGTCTGCGGCTCTCTCGGAAGATGCGGATATAGCGCTGTTCGGACACACGCATATTCCCGAGATCGATAACAGTTATGAATCAGAGTACGGTGTGCGTATCATGAATCCGGGAAGTCTTTCACAGCCGAGACAGGCAGATCGTCGTCCGAGTTACGGTCTGATTCTGATCGATGAGGATGGAGCTGCGGAATTAAAACTTAAATACCTGACGTAGTGTCATGGGAGCAAAAGCAAATTGCTGCAATGCGCAAGGTTTTTATCGAGGTGTGGCTCAGTTTGGTAGAGCGCCTGGTTTGGGACCAGGAAGTCGCAGGTTCGAATCCTGTCACCTCGATTTTTTAGTGCATGAGGCTTTACCGAAGAGATGTCCGAAAAAATCTGAAAAAAACCTTCTGAAAAAACTCACATTTTTGACCCTGACATTATTAAAACTCGGAGAACACAAAACTTTTATTGGCATCATAATGCTATATGGATAATGTTAAGTTAAATTTGAAGGGCACAGGCTGAAATTGCCAGCCTATAGTAAAGAGGCAAAGGGACCGAACCGGACGAAAATTGTGAAATTTTTTTCCATGGAAAATGAGATACATTTCAGAGTCGTAGTAGAGATTATCAACGAATTCTTTTACATTACCGTCGATCATAGTTTATACATACCTTTTAGTAATCATGTATAACTAATTGGTTTTGGCGGGTTTTCCATGCGTTTTCCATCAGGGGTTTTGTAATCTAGAAATGTAACTTCCATAGTATCACGTTTTACCGATACCTTAGCAAAAACAGTCCAAGCTTTGTCTTTGCTTTCAAATCCCATAAAGTACTCATATTCGACATCATCATACTGGTCATCAGGGTAAGCCTGGCAAGCGTTCTCAAAGTGTGATCGGAAGTATTCAATGCCGAATAAATCTGCGATTGCTCCCCAAGCGTCGACTTTTGCTTCATCTTTATTTAACATATTTATTTACCTTTGAATTATTTTTTGTAGACCTCTTTCATATCGCTATTCCACGATCCGAATATGATTGACTCGATATACCATTTTTGACGGTCGTACCGAGGGTGCCGTGAAATAATCCACTATAACCTTTACTGATTTCGATTCCTCCCTTCATAGAATCTTGCAGTTCCACTCTGGTAGGAAACGATAGTGATGCCGCGTTTTCTCGGTGTATCAAAGCATGTGCCGTTTGCGGATCCGTATACCCAAATTGTATGCTTCCTGATCATATATCATCGTCATCGTCCTCATCGTTAAAGATATCCTTAAAAACAGCTTTCAGCATTCCTTCGGCCTTTTCGAGATCATCTTCATTAAGTTTGCCGAGGTTTCTCTGGAGAGAACTAAGCTTTGAATTCTCAAGAGAGATATTGCCGGTATCATCATTACCGAGCAAGTAGTCAGTGGTTACATTAAAGTATTTGGCCAAATCAACCAAAACATTCATGCGGGGAACAGTACCGTTGTTTTCCCACATGTTTACACGGCTCTTGGTGACACCGAGCTTAGTGGCCAGTTGATCCATGCTTAGATCCGCCTTCTCCCTCAATTCTTTAATCCTCGTACTAAAGTATTGGTTGCCCATATGCGTCCTCCTTCTGTTTGTGCAAAATAATTGTACGATACATTTTGAAATATGTCAAGATATGGAATTGACGGATTGAAAATTCACATAATATAGTGGCAATGTCATTTTGAAGATGGGGATTCTTTAAAGGTTTTTGTGGTAAAAACAAGCTCCCATCTTTGACAGTAAAATTGGAAAAAAACCTGCTGTAAACGGCAAGTATTTTCCAGCAAATACAAAAATAATTAAATAACGCTTGACAATGAATGGCAAAATAAAGTATAGTATCTTTTGTTGAGCAACAAAGACCACAACTGAATATGCGGGTGTAGTTCAATGGTAGAATGTCAGCCTTCCAAGCTGAATACGTGGGTTCGATTCCCATCACCCGCTCTTTGGAAAACCGTAACACAATGCTGTTACGGTTTTTTTGTTATCATACTGCCGGGCAGGATTCCCATAACGGAATCGACTTTAATATACTGTTTTCCTTGTGTGATATGTGGTAGAATTAACATTGTGCGATCAGTTCGCAAACGAGTCGTTTATTACCCATTTAGAGAGGTCGGGTGCTACTATGAATCTTACCAGACAGGCTTCCGCGCCCTTATATGAGGCGATTGAAATATTCAGAAAAAAGAGGATCGTTCCTTTTGATGTCCCGGGACATAAGCGAGGAAGAGGAAATCCGGAATTGATCGATTTTTTGGGAGAGAGATGCGTCGGGATCGATGTTAATTCCATGAAATCATTGGACAACCTGAGTCATCCGATCTCTGTGATTAAAGAGGCGGAGGAGTTGACTGCGGACGCATTCGGAGCGGAACATGCCTTTTTTATTGTCGGCGGGACGACGCAGGCTGTGCAGGATATGGTTCTTTCGGTATGTAAGCACGGGGATGAGATTATTGTTCCGAGAAACGTCCATAAGAGTGTTCTGAATGCATTGATCCTTTGCGGCGCAACACCTGTATATGTCAATACGGAGATTGATGAAAGATTGGGAATCGTGCTCGGTATGACAGTGGAGCAGGTGGAAAGTGCCATCCTTGCGCATCCGAAGGCGGTGGCGGTTTTGATCAACAATCCCACCTATTACGGAATCTGCTCCGACATCAAAGGGATTACGGAGATGGTACATAAGCACGGGCTTAAGGTGTTGGCGGACGAGGCACACGGGACACATCTCTATTTCGGTGACGACCTTCCATTAAATGCCATGGAAGCCGGAGTGGATATGGCAGCGATTTCCATGCACAAGTCAGGAGGCTCCTTGACGCAAAGTTCCGTTCTTCTTACCGGAAACGGAATGAACGCGGACTATGTGCAGACTATCATCAACCTGACGCAGACGACATCGGCATCGTATCTGTTGATGACGAGCCTTGATATCTCAAGGAGAAATCTGGCGCTTCGCGGCAGACAGTCGTTTCGGAAAGTGACGGAATGGGCGGAATACGCGCGCGGCGAGATCAATTCCATCGGCGGTTATTACGCCTACGGAAGGGAACTGGTAAACGGCACTTCCGTATATGACTATGATGTTACAAAACTGTGTGTATTCACGAGAGACATCGGCCTTGACGGGATTGAAGTATACGATATCCTTCGGGATGAATTTGATATCCAGATCGAGTTTGGCGATATCGGAAACATCATGGCCTATATCTCTATCGGGGACCGCATACAGGATATTGAACGCCTGGTGGGAGCGCTCGATGAGATCGGCCGCATCTACGCAAAAGAAGGAAAACGCTTTGAGATTGACCGGGAGATGCTTCTTCCGGATGTGATCAAATCCCCGCAGGCTGCTTTCTATGCGGAAAAAGAAAAGCTTCCGATCAGAAAATGTGTCGGAAGGGTTTCGGGAGAGTTTGTTATGTCCTACCCGCCGGGAATCCCCATTCTCGCACCGGGAGAACTGATCACGGAAGATATCGTTGATTACATCCTTTATTCCATGGAAAAGGGCTGCTCCATGCAGGGAATGGAGGATGCAAGCCTTGAAACACTCAAGGTTTTACGTGGAGTATAAAAACACCGGCGCAACAGACAAGGAGGAGAAAGACATGGAATATTGGTTTTCGGAATTGCATTCTCCGCATGTAAAATTTGGGATCCGTGTGGAAAAGCAGTTGTTTTCCGCACAGAGTGATTTTCAGCGGATCGATGTATTTGAGTCACCGGAGTTCGGTAAATTTCTGACCTTGAACGGCAGCGTTATTTTTTCCGAGCAGGACTGCTTTATCTACAATGAGATGGTGGCTCATGTGCCGATGTCCGTTCACCCGAGCGTAAAGAACGTTCTGATCATCGGTGGTGGCGACGGCGGCGTAGCCAAAGAGCTTTTGCATTATGACAGCATCGAAAATATAGATGTGGTGGAACTTGATGAGATGTTTGTGGATGTTTGCAAGGATTTTTTCCCCGAGACATCCAAAGGCCTCGATGATCCGAGAGTCCACATGTTCAACGTGGATGCCCTGCGCTTTATGAGAAACCAAAAGGGTGTATACGATCTGATCATCAATGACGCCACGGATCCTTTCGGAGCTTCGGAAGGCTTCTTTACCAGAGAGTTTTACGGCAGCTGCTACAAGGTACTCAGTGAAGACGGCATACTGGTTTACCAGCATGGAAGTCCTTTCTATGACGAGGATGAGGGGGCGTGCAGGAATATGCATCGCAAGGTCTTCCACACCTTCCCGATCAGCCGGGTATATCAGGCACATATCCCGACCTGCCCCAGCGGTTACTGGCTGTTTGGTTTTGCGTCCAAGTGTTACCATCCGCTGCGTGATTTCAGGGAGGAGGAATGGAATGAGCGGAATATTCCGACAGAGTATTACACGACCAACTTACACAGAGGGGCATTTATGCTGCCCAAGTATGTAGAGAATCTGTTAAAGGAAGAGGAGGAGATCAATTCATGAGCAGAGTATTGGTAATCGGTTGCGGCGGCGTGGCAAGTGTGGCGATTCATAAGATCTGTCAGGTGAGCGAGGTATTTACCGA
>CALDIE010000132.1 GCA_937901625.1 uncultured Lachnospiraceae bacterium | reverse complement strand
CCGATGGGAACATTTACCCGTCCGGTGGCGCCTCAGCAGCCTGCGTATTCGTCTCAGCAGCCCGCATATGCGCCGAAGACTTCTTCCTTTGAATTCGGTGAAGACTTAAGTCTTTCCGACGGAACACTTGATTTTGAGACAACAGATCAGTTCTCTGAGGTTGAGCCTCAACAGGCTGCATCTGCATTTACCAGAACACCCGCACAGCAGACGCCGGTCTACGGTACGGGCAACAGCACTGTAAGAAAGAGCGGAACGACGGATGCGGCGCGCAAGTCGGATTCCGGCAGAATGGTGATCCCGAACTTTGTTAAGACGGCCGGCGAAAAGAAGAGAAGAAGAGACGACTGATCACTGTCGTACGAAGTTGAATGAAAGAGGAGCTTCCCCTCAGCGCTCGCTCGGGAGGAAGCTCCTTTGTATGTGTGACAACAAGCCAAATGAACCGGCAAAACATCATACGGAGGATGAAGATGGCTAAGAGGGTATTTATCATTGTATTGGACAGCACCGGTGTGGGCGAGATGCCGGATGCGGGGGTTTTTGGTGATGAAGGAGCCAATACACTTCAAACGGTAGCGGCACATCCGGCTTTTTCCATGCCGAACATGAAAGAGTTAGGTCTTTTTAATCTTGACGGTATGGACTGGTGCGAAGGGGTGGCAGAGCCGAAAGGGGCGATCGCCAGAATGACGGAAGCCTCCATGGGGAAGGATACCACCACGGGACATTGGGAGATGGCGGGGATCATCTCCAAAAACCCGATGCCAACCTATCCGGACGGATTTCCGGAGGATATCATCAGAGAGTTTGAAAGGCAGACCGGAAGGGGCGTTTTGGTGAATAAGCCGTATTCCGGAACCGAGGTGATCCGTGCGTATGGGGATGAGATGGTACGGACAGGAAAGCTCATCGTATATACTTCGGCAGACTCCGTATTCCAGATCGCCGCGCACGAAGATGTGGTGGACTGTGAAACTTTATATGAATACTGCCGGATCGCAAGAAAGATCCTTACGGGTGAACATGCCGTTGGACGAGTGATCGCCAGACCGTTTATCGGGAGTAACGGAGAGTATACCAGGACACCGGGACGCCATGACTTTTCACTTGAACCGACCGGCATTACGATCCTTGATCAGATCAAGGATGCGGGTAAGGATGTGCTGGCAGTGGGGAAGATCAAAGATATCTTTGCCGGACGCGGTATCACGGACTTTGTGTATACGGCAAACAACAAGGAAGGGATCGAACGTACGCTTGAATATATGGACAGGGATTTTGACGGCCTTTGCTTTACCAACCTGGTGGATTGCGACATGATCTACGGTCATCGCCGCGATATCGAGGGATACGCGACGGCGCTTAGCTATTTCGATGAGCGTCTTGCGGATATTCTTGCTAAGATGAGGGAAGATGATCTTCTGATCATGACGGCTGACCACGGATGTGATCCGGGGTACGTGAAACATACGGATCATACAAGGGAATATGTTCCGTGTGTGATGTACGGAAAAAAGGTCGAACCGGTCAATTATCACACCCGTTCGACGTTTGCCGATATAGGGGCGACTGTGTTAAAATACCTTGGGATAGATCAGAAGATTGCCGGGGAGGCAATGTTTTAAGAAATAATAGCGGGGTAAAAGACGGGGGTCTGCGAGGAGCAGTTCAAATAGTATGATCACGGATAAAGGAGAAAGATCATTGTGGCAACATTAACAGAAGAAATCAATCGCAGGCGAACCTTCGCCATTATCTCTCACCCGGATGCGGGTAAGACTACCCTGACAGAGAAGCTCCTGCTGTACGGAGGGGCTATCAATTTGGCCGGGTCAGTCAAAGGGAAGGCAACAGCCAGACATGCGGTTTCCGACTGGATGGAGATCGAAAAAGAGAGAGGTATTTCGGTCACTTCTTCCGTGCTGCAGTTTGAGTATGACGGATATTGCATCAATATCCTGGATACCCCCGGACATCAGGATTTCTCCGAGGATACCTACCGGACACTGATGGCAGCCGATTCGGCGGTCATGGTCATCGACGCGTCCAAGGGTGTGGAGGCACAGACCAGAAAGCTTTTTAAAGTCTGCGGTATGAGAGGGATCCCCATCTTTACCTTTATCAACAAGCTCGATCGTGACGCCAATGATACACTCGATCTTCTGGACGAGATCGAGAAGGAACTCGGGATAGAGACCTGTCCGGTCAACTGGCCCATCGGGTCCGGTAAGAACTTCAAGGGCGTGTATGACCGGGAAGAAAAAAATATCGTTACGTATTCCGATACGGAGAAGGGTACAAAGGAAGGCGAGGAACATCGGATTTCGATCGACGATACGGATGCCGTTCTCGCCACCATCGGAGAGGAAGCGTACGCTGCATTAACCGAAGAGATGGAGATGCTGGACATGGCCGGCGCGGAGTTTGACCTTGAACAGGTTCGTGCGGGGAAGTTAACGCCGGTATTCTTCGGATCGGCTCTTACCAATTTCGGAGTTGAAATCTTTTTACAGCACTTTTTGCAGGGCGAAAGACAGCCCGAGCGCGATAAGAGATCGGAAGAGCGTCGTGTAGGGAAAGAGTGTAGATCTCGGTGGTCGC
>CALDIE010000131.1 GCA_937901625.1 uncultured Lachnospiraceae bacterium | reverse complement strand
GAAAGATAAAAGGCTTACTTGATTGTCTGTATGAAGGTGACGCTTTCGAAGAGATCGGCGAGATCGATTTAGAGATCAAAAACGAAGCCTTTACCTGTTCCGGACAGGTTCAGTATGTAAGTACGGCCGGAAACTTTAAGCAAAAGGGACTTGAGTATACCGGTTCTTTGGAAGTCCTTAAGACGATCCTCGGGTATGATTACCTGTGGAATAACATCCGTGTAAAGGGCGGAGCCTACGGATGTATGTCCGGATTTGGCACGAACGGTGATTGTTACATGACTTCCTATCGGGATCCGAAACTTAAGGAAACGTATGATGTCTATGAGAAGACGATCGACTACATTGAGAATTTTTCCGCTAACGAAAGAGAGATGACGAAGTATATCTTAGGAACTTTCGGCACCCTCGATACGCCAAAAACTCCCAGAGAAGAGGGGTTAAGATCCATGATGGCCTATTTAAAGGGGCTTAATGAAGATTCCATCCAAAAGAACAGAAATGAAATGATGGATGCTACAGAAGAGGATATCCGCGCGCTCGCTAAATATGTACAGGCACTTTTGGACTGCGATGTTCGCTGTACCGTCGGAAATGAGGAAAAGATCAAGGAAACGAACGAGCGTTATCCGGATCTGTTTAAAGAGATGCTGCCGTTGATCTAAAAAAATAAAATAATTTTTTTTCGTAATCCCATAAATCCCCCCACTCACATCCGTATCATAATTAAAGGGAGCAAACACTAACTGAAAACGGAATGAGAAAGAGAGGAGAAATTATGGAAAACAGAGAAACGAGAAGGAAGAAGAGAGAAGAAAAAAAGGAAAAGAGAAACGGCAAGTTTATCAAAAGACAGATCAGTAAGAGTCTGATCGCCGGAAGTATGATCCTCGCGCTAACCGCCTGCGGAAACCGTTCAACAAAGTCATCTTCCGACAGAATGACATCTACGGCTGCGGAAGTCAATTACATCACGCAGTCTGCCGTTAATGCGGACTCGGCTGCCGCCGGGGCTTCTTATGACGAAGGGTATTATGAGTCCCGGGCCATGGCTGATTATTCCATGGAGGGAGATTATGAAAGTGCCTCGGCTGAGAACATCAATTCCGAGTTATCGGCGGAAGTAAGACCTGATGTTACCGACAGAAAACTCATCACGACGATGTGGATGAATGTGGAAACCAACGAGATGGAAAGTCTCTTATCGGATCTGAATACCCGTATTGCGCAAGCCGGCGGATATGTGGAACAGTCCAATATCAACAATAAGGCCACGGATTACCGCGGAAATGTTGTTCGGGAGAGCCGTACGGCATCCTTGACGATCCGTGTTCCGGAAGCGCACATAAGTGAACTGGTCAATCACGTGTCCGATACTACCAATATCCTTTCAAGCAACAGCACTGTAGAAGACGTAACATTAACATACGTGGATATGGAAGCCAGAAAGGAAGTATACAAGGCAGAGGAAGAACGACTTGAAAGTATGCTTCTGGAGTCACAGGATATCCAGACCATGGTCTACATAGAGTCCCGCCTTACCGAGGTGATCGCGCAGAGAGAGTCTTTGGAGGCGCAGTTACGTTCTTATGACAACAGGGTCAGTTACGGTACCATCTATCTGAACATCTCCGAGGTTAAAGAGTATACGATCGTGGAGGAAGAGGAAGTCGAAAAGACCAGATGGCAGGTCATGAGCGAAGGCTTTATGGACAGCCTTGAAGAAATCCGGGAGAATTTCCTTGATTTTGTCCAGAATACATTTATCAATCTTCCGTATATCCTGATCCGTCTGGCAGTGCTTCTGATCGTAATTCTTATTGTGAGATTGATCGTTAGGAAAATCTCTAAGAAGTTTTATTTCAGAAAAGGTCATATCTGCAGAAAAGCTGCTGCACCCGAAAGCACGGTTGGACAAACGGAAGAAAATAAAGAAGAATAATCATTGATCAAAAGAATAACAGAGGTGAATGTAATGGCATCGGATCCGTTGGAAGATCTTTTAAAAGAACTGAATCAAAAGAAAGAGGGCGGGGAAAACGATCAGAGTAAAAAATCCGGTTTTGCGGCGGTGATCGGGCGACCGAATGTCGGCAAGTCAACCTTGATGAACCATCTGATCGGTCAGAAGATCGCCATTACATCCCCCAGGTCTCAGACGACACGTAACAGGATCCAGACGGTTTTTACCGATGAACGCGGACAGATCATCTTTTTGGATACACCGGGTATTCATAAGGTTAAGAACCGTCTCGGAGATTATATGATGGCGCAGACCAATCGCTCCTTAAAAGAAGCAGACGTGATCCTGTGGCTGGTGGAACCGAAAGAGAGGATCTCTGATGAGGATCAGAATATCGCGCTGGGCTTAAAGAGTATGCATACGCCGGTACTTTTGATCATCAACAAGATCGATCTGGCACCTAAGCCAGAGCTCTTAAAGGTGATCGATGCGTATCAGAAGATGATGGATTTTCAGGAAATCATTCCGGTATCGGCACTGAAAGAACAGAATCTTTCGGATGTACTGGATACGATCTTTCGTTATCTTCCCTATGGACCGATGTATTACGATGAAGATACCGTTACGGATCAGCCGATGCGTCAGATCGTGGCGGAACTGATCAGGGAGAAAGCCTTAAGACTCCTGGATAAGGAGATACCGCACGGTATCGCAGTGCTGATCGACAGTATGAAGTACAGGGAAGAGAAGAATATTTATGATATTCAGGCGACCATTATCTGCGAGAGAGATTCCCACAAGGGGATCATCATCGGAAAGAACGGTGAGATGCTTAAGCAGATCGGAAGCCATGCAAGACCGGAAATGGAAAAGATGCTGGAAAGTAAAGTGAATCTGAAACTCTGGGTAAAGGTTAAGGAGCACTGGAGGGACAGCGATACACTGATCGCCAATTTCGGATATCGAAAGGATGAGGAATAAGTCCGGGGTAAGATGCAGGAACTGATCAAAACGAAAGGGCTCGTTATCAGAACCGGGCCCTCGGAAGAATATAACAGACGAGTGGTCATCCTGACACTTGAGAGGGGGAAGATCACGGCATTCGCAAAAGGTGCGAGGCGGCAGACCAACCGGTTGATGTCGTCTACGGATCTTTTTGTATTTGCGGATTTTTCTCTTTATCCGGGGAGAAGTGCCTATACCTTAACGGACGCTTCGGTATTGAATTATTTTGAGGGGTTTCGTACGGATTTCGAGGCTTCTCTTTACGGTATGTATTTTTTGGAAGTCTGTGACCGGGCGTGCGCGGAAAACAATGACGAAAGGGATATGTTAGCCCTTTTGTACCAGAGTCTAAACGCTTTGCTTCATCCCGATTACGACAATCCGTTTGTTAAGATGTTATTTGACCTTAAGTTTGTGATGCTGGAGGGAGAGTTCCACAGGGATCAGTACAGGGAAGGCGAGTATTCGGAAACAACCTTGTATACACTCGATTACCTTATGCATACCAAGGCTGAAAAAATATTCGGCTTTACGGTTGGGGAGAGACACAGGAAAGAACTGTGTCTTATAGCTGACAGGGAAAAGAAGATCTTTTTCGGAGGAAAGGAATTAAAGAGTGAGGAGATGTTGAAAATCCTTGGGTAAAGACAGAAACGGGGAAAATCCGGTTGAAATAAGAGAGTCGGTTCGCTATAATATCTTTTGTTGTTTGGATGGAGATCAAAGGATCGAACGAACAGATGAAAAGGAGTACTTATCGCGAGATGAGACACGTAATGTGTGAATACAAAACATCCCGACGGACAGGATTTTTTGTGTGCATCCTGCTAGTCGTGATGATGACAGGCTTAAGTGCCTGCGGGGAGAGTGAAAGTGAGTTAAGCGGCAGCTATGCCGTGATCGCGGAAGATGGATCGATCGAGGCTGTTTTAGAGGAGAGTTTTACCGAGAGCTACTATGACGTCAACGAACTGATCGCTATGGTAAACGAAGAACTGACTGCGTATAACACACAGGTAGGAAGAGAGGGAATTACCCTGGTATCGTCCGAGTTAAAGGACGGCATGATGCATCTGGCACTTCATTTTGCCTCCTTTGCGGACTAC
>CALDIE010000130.1 GCA_937901625.1 uncultured Lachnospiraceae bacterium | reverse complement strand
TCAGGAAAATGAAATCCGAATACCCGTTTACCGTTACCTGACAGGTCAGGTTCAGTGACGCCTGCCGGGCCTTTTCAAAAAGTAACGCCTCTTCTACCCGTGCCGTCATAGGTATGACGCGCTTTCCCGCACGTGACTTCGGCGTATTCAGTGCAAGACCATACCCGCTTCCGTCTCCCCGGTCATAATAAATCTCCTCGCCGATGCAGTAGATTCCGGGGTGCAATTCTCTCTCCGAAGAGAAATAGATCACCTGTGCCGGACACCGCTCACCAAAATCTCTCGTATAGGCATCCTCATAATTCAACACACATACATCTTCTTTTGTCTGATTTAAGGATACATCCTCTTTGCACTTCGCATAGTTTTCCATGGTATGATGACGGTTTAAGTGATCCGGTGTGATGTTTAAAATTGCCGATACCTGAGGATGGAACGCCTCAATGGTCTCTAACTGGAAACTGCTGATCTCTGCTACCGTCACATCGTCTTCTTTCATCGCCAAAGCGTGATCCGTATACGGATCTCCGATATTGCCGACCACAAATGATCTGCCAAAATGATCGGCTGTGATCTTTCCTGTAAGAGCCGTTGTCGTCGTCTTTCCGTTTGTCCCCGTGATCGCAATAAGTCTTCCCTTTGCGTAACGGTATGCCAGCTCAATCTCTCCCCATACAGGGATCTGCTTTTCTTTAAATCTCTCTACAAAAGGCGTATCCACGGGAATGCCGGGGCTCATCACCAAAAGGGCTGAGGCTGATACCTCCTCATCGGACAATTCTCCGACGATCACACGAAGCTCTTCCCCCGCTTCCTTTCCGGAATGCTCCTCCAGGCGTCTAATGCACCCCTGAATATCCAGGTCGCGGTTTTCATCAAAGATCACCGGTCTGGCTCCGATCCCGGCCAACAGTCCGGCAGCGGCGATCCCGCTTTTTCCGGCTCCCATAACGATCACTTGCCGATCTCTTAAATCCATTGTCTCAATGCCTCCTAAAGAAATGAAAACAGGCAAATAACGGAAAGAACCAGTGTGATCAGTCCAAAGGTGAGCACGATCCGGTTCTCCGACCAACCCATCTCCTCAAAATGGTGATGGATCGGTGCCTTTTTAAATATACGTTTTCCTTTTGTGATCTTAAAATAGCCCACCTGTAAGATCACGGATACAACTTCAAAAAGATAGATAAATCCGACGATCGGAATATAAAGCGGCATGTGCAGCGAATACGCGATCCCGGCCACAAAACCGCCAAGTGCCAGAGCGCCCGTATCGCCCATAAATACTTTTGCGGGATACGCGTTATAGATCAGGTATCCCAGTAAGCCTCCGATCATTGCCGCCGCGATAATTGCCGTTCCGCTTCCCGTGATATACGCGGAAGCCGCAAAAAATGCTGCCACGATCGACGTCACCGTTGCCGCCAGACCGTCCAGACCATCCGTAAAATTTGTTCCGTTATCCGTCCCGATGACAACAAAGAAAAGCAGAGGGATCGTCAGCACTCCTGCCGAAATCTCCCTCCCCGAAAAGGGCAGGCGCATCATCATGCTGTTCTTTTCGACAGCAATAATATAGTAAGCATAAATACCGGTGATCACGATCTGGATCAGGAACTTCTGCCAGGCTCTCAGTCCCAGAGAACGCTTTAAAACCACCTTGATGAAATCATCCAGAAAACCTACGGCCGCAAAGCCGATCGTAAGGATCCATACAGAAAGGAGTTCCGGATATTTCCCGACAAATACCAGCGACGCGATGGTCATTCCGAGCAGAAACATGATGCCTCCCATCGTCGGCGTACCGTTTTTTTTCAGATGGGTCATCGGTCCGTCTTCCCGGACAGTCTGACCAAACTTTAAACGATGCAGTACCTTGATCAAAAACGGTCCCATTGCCGCCGTAACAGCAAAGGATACAATCAATGCGATCAGCATATCTTTCAGCATGGCTTTTCCACTCTCCTATAAACCTGTATCTTTCTTACTTTCTGTTTCCGCCTCTGCCCCGGAGCAGTGCGCGTATGTCCGCTTCCCGTCACTCTTCCTCGATCTGTACCTCTATGACTTCTCTCTCCAGGTTGTTTCCTTCACCGTCCTGGAAGATACTGGAGTTTCCGTTGATCGGTTCTCCCGTAACAGGATCGAGATACTCTCCGTTGATCGGGTCGATCGCCTTTCCGCTGTTTGGATCAATGTAAAGATTCTCACTGGGCGTACCGACTGTTATCGGCTCTTCTTCGGGTACCTCATTTTCGGAAACACTGTTTCCTGATACGGAAGATAAGGCAATACCGCTTTCTTCGAGTTCCCTTCGTTCGCTCTCGGTCAAAGGCTCCGTCTGGAAGATGTGCAGATACGGTAATACCTCCGTCAGGATCGATCTGCATAAAAGGCAGGCGTATCTTGTACCGTTTTCCTGTGACGCGGTATTCGGTCTTTTAATAACCACGTAGATGGCGATCTGCGGGTCATCCGCCGGCGCAAATCCCATGAAGGATACGGTATAGTTGACTTTTCCACGGCCGGATTCCTCCGCGGTACCGGTCTTTCCGCCGATCCTGTATCCCGCCGGTCTGGCTCTGGTACCGGTTCCTTCCTCCACTACGCCTATACAATAATCAACCATAAGATCGGATACACTCTCCGATATCGTCTGCCGCAAAAGCACCGGATCGATATTGCGGATCACGGATCCGTTCTCATCAAGGATCTGCTTAACGATGTGAGGCTGATAATAATATCCGCCGTTAATGAGGGAACAAAAGCCCGAGATCATCTGGATCATCGTTG
>CALDIE010000129.1 GCA_937901625.1 uncultured Lachnospiraceae bacterium | reverse complement strand
ACCTTCATCAGATACTTCGAATATAGCTGTTGCCACGACCATAGAGTCTAGTTCCGAAGCGGCGGAAGACACAACAGCAGCACCATCAGCGGCAGGTACCTCGGAGGAAGGTCTGGCTCTTGGACAGCAGATTGCCAACTACGCATGCCAGTTTGTCGGGAATCCTTATGTGTATGGCGGCAGCAGTTTGACGAACGGCACGGATTGTTCCGGATTTGTCATGAGCGTATACGCGAATTTTGGTGTGACGCTTCCGCACTCTTCTGCAGCTGATAGAAGTCAGGGATCCGCGGTGGAAGGCGGTCTTGCAAATGCGCAGCCCGGTGATATCGTATGCTACTCCGGTCATGTGGCGATTTACATTGGCGGAGGCAGGATCGTACATGCCAGCACGGCAGCCACCGGTATTAAGATCTCTAATGCGGATTATCGTACACCGCTTGCGGTTCGAAGGATCTTCTAAGGATAGTTGTACGAATTCATGCAGAGTTTTCAAAAGAGTCGGGTCAAATAGATCCGGCTCTTTTTTTGGCTCCTTTTTACGCTGTTTCCCTTTATTGCAATACCTCGGTGACTTGTGTTATAATCCATTTGTAAGGATGTCGGTAATTTATGTGGGGGTTGCGACAAGGACATGCGGACTCCGGAATCATCCTTATAAACCCAATATACGGAGGGCAGAGTCATGAAATTCATCATTTTAGGAAAGAATATTGAAGTAACGGAAGGTTTGGAAGCCGCAGTCAGGGAGAAGATCGGTAAGTTAGAGAGGTATTTTACCGAGGATACGGAAGTAAGAGTGACGCTCAGCGTTGAAAAGGATCGTCAGAAGATTGAGGTTACAATTCCCGTAAAGGGAAATATCATCCGCTCTGAGCAGGTGAGCAACGATATGTATATCTCTATCGACCTTGTAGAGGAGATCATCGAACGTCAGTTAAAGAAGTATAAGACCAAGTTGACCGACCAGCATCAGGAGGGCGGTTACTTTAAGAAAGAGTATCTCGAGAAAGACTATATGGACGAGGAGGAGATCAAGATCGTCCGCACCAAGAAGTTTGACATCAAGCCCATGTATCCCGAAGACGCATGCGTACAGATGGAACTCTTAGGGCACAGCTTCTTTGTATTTAACAATGCGGAGACAGACCAGATCAATGTCGTCTACAAGAGAAAAGGCAACACCTACGGTCTGATCGAGCCCGAAGACTAATGTGACACGGGGACGTACCTACTGTCACATTTCTGAAAGGACAGGTTCACGGCATCCGGCACACAGATGGTAGTTCTGCTGTTATGAAACATGGCGCGACGCAGATTGTGATGTTGGCGCCATATATCACGAAGCAGGATACATGGTGCATATATCACGAAGCAGGATACACGGTGCATAAATCACGAAGCAAGATACACAGTGTCATAAATCACGAAGCAGGATACATGGTGTCATATATCATGAAGTGACACCTGTGTTACACAAGGGTATGGTTCTGCCATCATATATCACCGCAATGAAAAAGTATGGGGAGGTATCCTTCCCGCTACCAGATAAATGAATATTTAAGGGCAAAGCAGAAGAAATTCTGTGACGCAAAGCCATAGGGCCTGTACCTGATGAGGGATGGCAGCCGGTTGCGACTAACGGTAAACTGATCCACTTTGCCTTGTTGGCAAGGTGGATTTTTGTTTTTTAAAAACGTAGCAATTCCGAAACACTTAAAATCCGCACAATGGTGCTGTTTGTTCGTGTTTTGCGGGTCACAATTTTGCCCCCGACACCATTTATATTCAGGTATCGGAAAAAGAAGAAACAGAGAGGTTATTGCTTTCCGGGCGGAAAGCGGATTTGGAGACTTTTCTTTTGAAGACTCCGGCGTTTTCTCATGGTAAGGCAGGTAGTGATGTAATATATGCAGTTACAGAAGAAGGTGGGTGACACTATGAAGAAGGAGAGGAATGATGTAATTCGAAACTCGGGTTTTTCCCTGGTGGAACTGATAATCGTAATTGCTATCATGGCAATATTGACATCGGTCATAGCACCAAATCTGATCAAGTATATTGATAAAGCGAACAAGACCAGCGATGTTCAAACGGCCAGTGTAATTGGCCAGGCAGCGGAAAGAAGGATGATCCTGGATGAGGTTGCGAGGAATTCATGGAACAATTGTATAAAGGGAAGCCGTTTGATCTTTAACGTTACGGACGAGCAGGGGAACACTTACAAAGTAGATAATGTATGCGATATTCGAAATGATTACAATCATAGTCAGATTCGAAATGGCAAGAATGAAGGAACCGATTTTACCAATGCGCTGATCGATGAACTTGGGAGCGCGACTGTTCATATCAATTATACCAAGTCACAGGGGGGTATAAATTCGGGAGAATGCATGTTGTAAGGCGCGTAGACAACGGGAATGTGGAGGTCTGGATCGGAGATCCGACTACCTGGGGATTGTACTACAGACTATACCCGGATCCGGATTCCAGATATTACGGTACCGCCGCGCCGATTCGATATAGGTGATGTATGAGTTCGAAACAGAGAAATTTGTTTCATGATCACCCGGTGCCTTTCGCGGAAAGACGGGATCATGTTTTGGGCATGGATTGATCGTCGGCTGCGGAGGAAAGAAAGGGAGTGAAAACTCCCTTTCCTTCGTTTTACAAGGAAATATGTGGAGCCGTTTTTCGTTCAAGGTCTTTCCGAAAGTGTCCATAGCCTGCCGATGGCCATATAATCAGGAAAAGCGAGGGTAATAATAGCTATACTATGGCAAGAAGAACGGTAAGAACCGTGTGGTAACGTTCCTTTGAAACCTGTTAAACAGCAGTGGTCATCCCACCGCATTTTTGTATACAAAAAACATTGCAAAAACCCTCAACCCCCCCGAAATGTAAGCGTTTCCACAACCTCTCAAGCCGTTGCAAAAGAAAAATTGCTATGATAAAATAGGAAAACGGTGGTGGCGGTTGTTACTTGAGAGTCATTACCGGGAAACATATAATTTATATTTTACGGAGGAAACAAAATGGCAAAGAAAATCGTTTTGGCAGGTGCTTGCCGTACGGCAATCGGCACAATGGGTGGAAGCCTCTCCACGACTCCCGCTGCAAAGCTGGGATCTATCGTTATCAAAGAGGCATTGGATCGTGCAGGGGTTAAGCCGGAGGATGTTGATCATGTCTATATGGGATGCGTAATCCAGGCAGGCCAGGGTCAGAACGTTGCTCGTCAGGCATCGATCGGAGCAGGACTTCCCATCGAAGTTCCCGCTGTTACCGTCAATGTAGTATGCGGATCCGGTCTGAACTGCGTAAATATGGCGGCGCAGATGATCGCTGCGGGAGATGCGGACATCGTTGTAGCAGGTGGTATGGAGAATATGTCCATGGCTCCGTTCGCAATCCCCAACGGCCGTTATGGTTATCGCATGATGTGGCCTTCACAGAGTCAGGGTGGTCTGGTTGACACCATGGTTAAGGATGCTTTGTGGGATGCGTTCAACGATTACCATATGATCACAACCGCTGACAATGTTGCCAAGGAGTGGGGACTTACAAGAGAGGAGCTCGACGAGTTCGCGGCAAAGAGCCAGCAGAAGGCGATCGCGGCACAGGAATCCGGTGCATTCGATAAGGAGATCGTTCCCGTTGAGATCAAGAAGAAGAAGGAAACCGTGATCTTCAACAAGGATGAGGGTCCTCGCCCCGGAACAACCGCTGAGAGCCTTGCAAAGCTTCGTCCGTTAAATCCCGACGGAGTGGTTACCGCAGGTAACGCTTCCGGTATCAACGACGGCGCGGCAGCCATCGTTGTTATGAGTGAAGAGAAGGCTAAGGAGTTAGGTGTTAAGCCTATGGCTACTTTCGTGGCAGGCGCTCTTGCAGGCGTTCGTCCCGAAGTAATGGGTATCGGTCCTGTTGCAGCTACCAGGAAGGCAATGGATAAATGTGGTTACAGGATTGAAGACTTCGATATCATCGAGGCAAACGAGGCATTCGCCGCACAGTCCGTAGCTGTTGGTAAGGATCTTGGAATCGACGTTGACAAGCAGTTGAACCCGAACGGCGGCGCAATCGCGCTCGGTCATCCCGTTGGAGCATCCGGCGCGCGTATCCTTGTTACTCTCCTTCACGAGATGGAAGCAAAGGGAGCAAAGAAGGGTCTGGCTACCCTGTGCATCGGCGGCGGAATGGGATGTGCTACCATCGTTGAGAGATACGAAGACTAAAATAATATCGAAGACAGCCCACAGGCGTGGGAGTGCGCTTCTCTTTGAATAAAGAGAGGCGCATGCGCCCCTGGGCTGTTTTGTATGCACAGATACCGCAGTAAGGAGCGGCAGACAGATGTGAATGTACATCGGGGTATGGCACTCCTTAAGAAAGGGTATCGTACGGAAAGGATAAAAAATGGCAGAATTTATTTTATATGAGCAGATCGACAAGGTCGGCATCATCACCATCAACCGTGAGAGAGCATTGAACGCTCTTAATTCCCAGGTTCTGGATGAACTGGACGCCACACTGGATGCCGTAAATGTAGATGAGGTACGTTGCCTGATCTTAACAGGCGCGGGCGAGAAGTCTTTTGTAGCCGGAGCCGACATCGGAGAGATGAGCACTTTAAGCAAGCAGGAAGGCGAAGCATTCGGTAAGAAAGGAAATGACGTATTCTTAAAGATCGAGAAGTTCCCGATCCCCGTGATCGCCGCAGTAAACGGCTTTGCTCTTGGCGGCGGCTGCGAGATCGCTATGAGCTGTGATATCCGTATCTGCTCCGACAACGCTATGTTCGGACAGCCGGAGGTAGGCCTCGGGATCACCCCGGGCTTTGGCGGAACCCAGCGTCTGGCAAGACTGGTTGGCGCAGGCATGGCTAAGCAGATGATCTTTACCGCAAGAAACATCAAGGCAGACGAGGCGTACCGCATCGGTCTGGTTAACGCCGTATATCCTCAGGCAGAGCTTTTGGACGCCGCTAAGAAGATGGCGGAGACCATCGTCCGTCAGGCACCGATCGCTGTCCGCAACTGCAAGAAGGCCATCAACGAGGGCACGCAGGTTTCCATCGATGAGGGCGTTGCGATCGAAGAGAAGCTCTTTGGTGATTGCTTCGAAAGCGAAGATCAGAGAGAGGGCATGGGCAACTTCTTAAAGAAGAAGGATGATCTTCCTATGATCTCCCTTCCTCTGCTCCAAGGATATTGCAGCAAACTGGAAACTTCCACCGGAGATGCAGAGCAGTCGTTAGGCCTCAAACTGGTGTAGGAAAAGACTAGTTAT
>CALDIE010000128.1 GCA_937901625.1 uncultured Lachnospiraceae bacterium | reverse complement strand
TCACGGTATTCTTTTCTCTTTACAATCATTTTTACCCGGAGGTCCCCGAAAACAGTATCACCATTCCGGGCGATCCCAAAAGGGATAACCTGTTTACGATTCCCGTAGAGACCGGTGCGGCAGGCTTACTGCTCTTTCGCGTAAACGGTGCCGAGATAACGGATTTCCTGCACCTCTACACCCAAAAGATCCCTTTTACGGATACAAAACGCGTCATGATCCTTCCCAAAGACATAAAGGCACCGGACCTGCCCATGACAAAGGCTTCGATCGAGTCCGAAGAAAGCATCACGTCCTATAATGACGGTGAGTTGACCCGCGATATAAAGCAGATGCGCGATTATGTACCCGGCGACCGTATAAAAGATATCCACTGGAAAATGACCGCAAAGACCGATGAACTGCTGGTCAAAGAATACGAACGCGAAAAAGATCTCTTCTACCTGCTGTTACCGGAGCTCTATCCGGATACGCTGCAGCAGACTTTAGAAGAATTGTATGCGTTATGTCAGAAACTGTTAAAAGAAAAAGAAGTCTTCCGGATCGCGATCTACCACGTAACCGACGGAAGTTTTTCCTTTATCCGCGTGACCGCAGAGGAGGATCTGATCGACGCAATCCTCTTACTCTACTACGAAAACAGACTTGTACCGTACGGTGTCGATCCTTATGAGATGCTGATCGCACAGTACCCGGCCTATACAGACGGTGTGGTGGTGATCCGCGCAAAAAAGGATACCCTCGCCGCAGCAGATAAATAAACGGAGCATGATCTATGGCAAATACAGGCAACCGTAAAATGATGGCCGCTCCCCTGCCGGAGGAGCCGAAATCGTTTATCTTCCTTTCAAGTAAAAAGAGGGAGGCTTATTTTCGTGAAAAGGAAATGGCATCCTACGGGATCGTGATCGATGATATTCAATCCTCCTCCGTTCCCAATCGCTTTTTATCCTGTATCCTTCGCTCGATCCTGATCTTTTTGGGCGCCTTCGGAACGGTAGGCGGGATCGTTAACGCCTTTGATCTGCCGTATATCCATATTCTGGTGATCCCGGCGCTTATGCTTTTGTCAGTAATAATCTCCTTTATCTACTACAACAATGTCACGTTCTACGCGGGATATATTGTGATGCTGCTTAGCTTTATCATCTTTTCCATTTCCGCTTTCTGGTATATCAACTCCGGTTACCAGGCCTTCATGAACATAGTTTATGAAAAATATTCCGATTTCTTCAATCTGTTATCCTTGCGAGAAGCATCGGAGTATATCGATAACAGACTGTTGACCGTGTCGATCGCCATGATCTTTGTGGGTTGGGTATACTGCATCTTTTTAAATATATCGATCTCCGGCTACATGAATCTGCCCTTTACCTTCATACTCACATTTTTTCCGATGCAGGTCGCCTTTTACATCGATCAGACACCTTCCCTCCCGTACATGATCATACTGATCTCCATGTATATCTGCGTTGCTGTGTTAGGCCGAAGCGGGCACTTCCGTCTACCCTACCGAAACAATAAAAAGCAGGATTTCTACAAGCATTTTGATCAGAAAAAGAATATTACCGGTTATTCCTATGTATCCAGCGGACGCGGACTTGCAGCGCTTACGGCCATCGCCGTGGCGATATCCACCGTCTTCCTTCTTTTAACCGGCAGTATCTTTCACAATATGATCTATTCCCGTTACACCTCCAATGCCGTCAAGGATAAAACGGACGAATATGTAAAATCCATCGTACAGGGCGGCATATACTCCATGCTAAACAGTTACCGTGCGACCGGCGGTCTCTCCAGAGGGCGTTTGGGCGGTATCGGGCGTGTCAATCCGGATTTCGAAACGGATCTTATTGTGCACTTCGTTCCTTACGGAACATCCTCCATCTATTTGAAGGCCTTTACGGGTGTAACCTTTGACTGTCAGCCGAGGGTCGATTTCTTCTATCCCTACACGCTTACCGAGATCAATGAAGACGGTACCACTGCCATCGGATTTACGGAGGCGGAGTTAACGGCGGCGGATGATTATATCCCGATCCTTCCCGATGGAACCACTGGAGTCTATCGCAAAATGATGATCTCCAATTCCGGAGCGGATGCGTCTTACGCATACCACCCCTACTTTTCGCTGGATTATACTCCCGGCGCAAGGCTCTATAGCCTAAGCCTGTTCCTCCAGTCGGAAGATTCCGATCATCCTATAGATTTCCCCGCCGTTCCCGGAATATCGGATATGGTACGCCTTTCCACCAGGAAGGATCCTGATGCCGCTTCGGCATATGAAATGTTTTCTTCTGTCGAAGAAATGGCCGATCTCTATATTGATGAAGAAACATTAAACCAGTACGAGGTACTCTTTGTCCCTTACGAGGAGTCCACCGTGTATGTGGATAATCCCGGCATTACGGAGGAATACGAAGAGTGGGTATATGATACCTACTTGCAGGTTCCGGAGAGCCTTGAAGAGACTTTACATGACTTCTGCGAAGAGTCCGGCATGCTGGAAAAATATGAAAATTCCTACTCTATCTACCAGAAGATGCAGGAAGAAGACAGGACGCTAACGGATACAACGATCCGTCGCGGTTCCACATTGCAGGCAGCCTCTACATTAAAGTCCTACTTTCAGCAGAATTTCAACTATACGATGGCTCCCGGTTCCACACCTTATAATGTGGATTTTATCGAATATTTTCTGGAAACACAGCGGCGCGGATATTGCGCTCATTTTGCAGCCTCCGCCACTCTCCTGTTTAGAAGCATGGGGATTCCGGCAAGGTATATAGAAGGTTATGTAATACAGTTTAGTGATCTGACCGAGGCAACCGCTATCAGCGATTCCAGGGAAGGCTGGGTCATCGAAGACTACGGTTTTACAGAAACCGGTCTGCTGGAAGTACAGGTTCCCGACGCAAACGCGCATGCCTGGGTGGAGATTTATTTAGACGGCTACGGTTGGGTTCCGTACGAGATGACACCTCCTTCCGATGACGAAGAAACAG
>CALDIE010000127.1 GCA_937901625.1 uncultured Lachnospiraceae bacterium | reverse complement strand
GACCGGGATCGTGAAGAGATCGTTAAGATCGCAAGAAGCAGAGCGGAAGCGTTTTTAAAAGAGAAGAATTGATGTCCTGCCTAAGTGAGCAAAACGGACAGGACACAGAGAAAGAGAGAAGAATTGGCTAGTACCGGTGAGATCAAAAGCAGAATAAACAGTGTTAACAACACCCGAAAGATCACGAATGCGATGTACCTGATCTCTTCCACCAAGCTGCAGAAGGCAAAACAGCAGCAGTCCAATAACGAGCCTTATTTCAAGATGCTAAAAGGAGAGATCAGAGAGATCCTTGCCCATTCCGATGCGAAGAAAAGCCGTTACAGGAAAGACCGGATCATGAGATCGGATCTGGAGGACGCTTTGGTGGTCATAACGGCGGATAAAGGTCTTGCGGGATCTTATAACCATAACGTTTTAAAGCGTGCGGATGAGATCGTTATGAAAAAGGAAAAATGCAGGATTTACTGTGTGGGCGAGTACGGGAAACGACACTTTGAAAAGAAAAAGGGACACGGGATACTGGATGAGGAATTTCACTATACCGCCCAGGATCCCACGTTCCATCGTGCAAGGGCGATCGCAGGAGGGCTTTTGGATCTTTACGATGCGGATGAGATCGATGAGATCACGATCCTGTATTCGCGTCATAACAATTACGGAGACGCTTTTGTTGTGGAAGAAAAGATCCTTCCTCTCGATGAAGAGGAACTGGCTGTAGAGAGTGTTAAAGAGATGGAGGCGGAGGAAAGCGCGATGCCTTTTTTCCCGTCGGTAGACAGCGTACTCGAAACGATCATTGAGCATTACCTTGCCAGTTATATATACGGCGCATTACTGGAAAGTTATGTGAGCGAACAGAACGCGAGAATGAATGCCATGAGTTCTGCCAACCGGAATGCGGATCTGCTTTTGGATGATCTAAATGTCCGCTTCAATCGCATGCGTCAGGCGGGGATCACGCAGGAGATCACGGAAGTGGCAGCCGGTGCGAGATCTCAGAAAAAGAAGAAAAAGAAGGAAAAGGAGGGAACTCCGGTTGAATAAGGGAATGGTTGTACAGGTCTCCGGACCTGTCATCGATGTGGAATTTGCCCCGGGGTGTCTGCCCAAGATCAGGGAGGCGCTGGAAGTGGAGATTGACGGGAAACGTCGCGTGATGGAAGTGGCTCAGCTTGTCGGCGGTAATACAGCGCGCTGCATCATGCTTTCGCAGAGTGAAGGTCTTGCCAGGGGCGCGGTTGTTACGGCGACCGGAAGCGGCATTAAGGTTCCTGTAGGGAAAGAGACTATCGGCAGGATGTTCAACGTAGTCGGAGACCCGATCGACGGCGGCGAGCCTGTCACGGAGGATTGCAAGCAGTGGAGCATCCATCGCAAGGCTCCGGATTTTTCGGAGTTAAGTCCGTCCATCGAGATCATGGAAACCGGTATCAAGGTGATCGACCTTCTCGAGCCGTATACCAAGGGCGGTAAGACAGGCCTGTTTGGTGGTGCCGGTGTAGGAAAGACCGTATTGATCCAGGAGCTGATCCATAATGTCGCCATGGAACACGGAGGATATTCCATCTTTACCGGTGTCGGAGAGAGAAGCCGCGAAGGAAACGATCTCTGGAATGAGATGAAGGAGAGCGGCACGATCGATAAGACAGCCATGGTATTCGGACAGATGAACGAGTCCCCGGGTGTTCGTATGCGTGTGGCCCTTACGGGATTGACGATGGCGGAGTATTTCCGCGATGAGGAAAACAAAGACGTCCTTCTCTTTATTGATAATATCTTCCGTTTCGTACAGGCGGGTAGTGAGGTATCCACGCTTTTGGGGCGTATGCCTTCAGCCGTTGGTTATCAGCCTACGCTGGCCGAAGAGATGGGAGCGTTACAGGAAAGGATCACATCTACCAGAAAAGGATCCGTTACTTCCGTTCAGGCAGTCTATGTTCCTGCGGATGATCTGACCGACCCCGCGCCGGCAACGACATTTTCCCATCTGGATGCCACGACAGTTCTTTCCAGAAGGATCGCGGAGCAGGGTATCTATCCGGCTGTAGACCCGCTCAGTTCCACCTCCAGAATTCTGGAAGCGGATATCGTGGGTGAGGAACATTACAATACCGCCCGCGCCGTGCAGGAATACCTGCTCAAAGCCGTAGTGTCGGACAAAGTTTCATACAGGGGCCTTGCAGGGATAGTGTCCCGGAACAAAAAGGGCAAGCACATCTGCACGGACGCGGACCAGGGACGGCAGCTGTTCATCGACGGGGAGCCGGACTATATCGTACCCGTAATCGTATGGGGCTCACCGCTCGGCAGGCACCGCCACTACTGGCGCATGCGCGTATCCACAGACGACCACCTGCTGTACGAATACCGCAGGAAGAGGGTTAAAGTGAAGATCTTCTGACCGTAATCAGCAGAAAGACTCTACGTCCGCGGAGCTCACAGGGTTGCCGCCAAGGATGAGCAGGCGCTCGACCACATTGCGAAGTTCGCGGATGTTGCCCGGCCAGCTGCGCCCTTGCAGGGCTTTCACGGC
>CALDIE010000126.1 GCA_937901625.1 uncultured Lachnospiraceae bacterium | reverse complement strand
GAGGAAAAGAAGACCATTACGATCCTTTGATCGTTTCGTAACATATTTGATCACTCTCCAAAACGGGCTGCCGCAGTTATCTGCGGCGGCCTATTTTGGTATGGGAGCGTGGAATTTTGTGGGTATCCGATTTGCTCTTACACGGACCGCAATCTGTGATACAATAAAAGAACATGAGCGGCAATAATAAAAGGGAAAACACAAACCCGAGAGGGAGAAGGACGGAAGGAAACAAGGGGATGAGTTTGATCGCAGTGATTGGGCAGGACGAAGCAACGGCTGCATATATTAAAGAATATCTTGAGATGAATGATTTTTCGCTGGAGTGCTATCCGACCGGTGATACAGGGCTTGCCGCCGTATTGAAAAAGGCGGTGGATCTGGTGATCTTAGATCCGCATATGAAAGGGACGGACGGATATGAGGTGATCCGAAGGATCCGTGAGGAAAAGGAGATTCCGATCATCGCGGTATCGGCAGGGGGAGAGGAAATCGATGTGATCCGTGCCTTTCGAAGCGGCGCGGATGACTACATAACGGCTCCTTTGCGCCCGGGAGAGTTAACGGCAAGAGTAAGAGGACATCTGGATTGCTATGAGCGATTGTTAAAGGTAAAGGAAAGTCATGAAAACAGGATCGAGATCCGTGACCTTTTGATCGAGAAGGGCGAGCGGAGAACCTTTTTAAAGGGAAGAGAGATCCTTTTGACCAACAAGGAGTTTGATATGATCTGTTTTTTGGCTTCGCACCCGAATATCGTTTATTCCAAAGAGGAATTATATAAGGAGATCTGGGGTATGGACGCCTTCGGGGATATAGCCACAGTAACGGTCCATGTCAAAAAGCTCCGGGAGAAACTGGAGGAAAATATCCAACGGCCGGAGTACATCGAGACGGTCTGGGGCGTTGGATACAGATTACGGCGATAATGACATACGGTTGGAGGAGCGCGACAGGTGGATAGCAGGATTGTCTATGAAGACGATGATGTGCTGGTATGCGAGAAGGCAGCCGGCGAGGCGGTTCAGTCATCAAAGATCGGCGAGAAGGATCTGGAAAGTGAATTAAGATCCTATTTAAAGAGAAAGGGTTCCGACCCTTATTTGGCAATAGTCCACCGGCTGGATCAACCGGTAAGAGGGCTGTTGGTCTTTGCAAAAACCAGAGAGGCTGCGGCAAATCTCTCGAAGCAGGTAACGAGAGGTGAGACCGGCATGGGAAAGGAATACAGGGCAACGGTCTACGGCAGGATGCCGGATACAAAGGGAGTGTTGGAAGACCTGATGCTTAAGGACGGACGAAGCGGCGTCTCGAGAGTCCTTTCAGAGGAAGAAAAAGAGGCATGTATCGCTGATGAGGGCAGAGGGTGCGGAGCCCTCGGAGGGGCAAAGAAAGCCCGTTTATCTTATGAAGTGATCGAAGAAGGGGAAAAGACGCAGACTCTTCTTATCCGTCTGGATACAGGACGTTTTCATCAGATCCGGGCGCAGTTGGCGGCAGCGGGAGCACCGATCCTCGGAGATCGAAAGTACGGAAATGATGAATCCCTTCGCTTTGCGGAGGATAAAGGGATCGGAGGGATAGAACTCTGTGCCTGCCGTCTTGTGTTTAAACACCCCAAAGACGGTCGTAAGATGGAATTCGTCATTGACAAAAAATAGCGAAAATCCTACACTTAGCAAGTGTGGGTTGATGGGCAATCCGCAAAAAAAGGGTGCGACGCGTGTAAAAGGTAATCGAGAGGATTGCGGCTTTGACGTGAGCGCAAGGAATGGAGATATTTATGGCAGAGAACAAGAAATTGGTGGAAGAGATTACTTCGATGGATGTTGACTTCGCACAGTGGTACACGGATGTGGTCAAGAAAGCGCAGCTCTGTGCTTATTCCGGAGTCAAGGGATGCATGGTGATCGAGCCTGCGGGATTTGCGATCTGGGAGAACATCCGCGCGGAACTGGATCGTCGTTTTAAGGCGACCGGTGTGGAGAATGTGTATCTTCCGATGTTTATTCCTGAGAGCCTTCTTCAGAGGGAAAAGGACCATGTGGAAGGTTTTGCGCCGGAGGTGGCGTGGGTGACTCATGGCGGCGGAGAACCGCTGCAGGAGCGTATGTGCGTACGCCCGACTTCGGAGACTTTGTTCTGTGATTATTATAAGGATGCGATCCAGTCTTATCGTGACCTGCCCAAGTTATACAACCAGTGGTGTTCCGTGGTTCGTTGGGAAAAGACGACGAGACCTTTCCTTCGCAGCCGTGAGTTTTTGTGGCAGGAAGGACATACCGCGCATGCTACGGCACAGGAAGCGGAAGAGCGCACCATTCTTATGTTAAATGTGTATGCTGAGTTTCTGGAGGATTTTCTGGCTATACCGGTAGTAAAGGGACGCAAGACGGATAAGGAGAAGTTTGCAGGCGCTGAGGATACCTACACGGTAGAGTCTCTGATGCATGACGGTAAGGCTTTGCAGTCCGGTACCAGCCACAACTTCGGCGACGGTTTTGCCAAGGCTTTCGGCATTCAGTATACATCCAAAGATAACAGGCTCGAGTATGTGCACCAGACTTCCTGGGGCATGACAACCCGTATGATCGGCGCGTTGATCATGGTACACGGTGATGATTCCGGATTAAAGCTTCCGCCTAAGGTTGCTCCGGTTCAGGTGATGGTCATTCCCATTCAGCAGAAGAAGGAAGGTGTTCTGGATAAGGCAGCAGAGATAAAGGATACTCTGGCAGCAGCCGGATTTCGCGTAAAGCTGGATGACTCCGATAAGACGCCCGGATTTAAGTTCTCCGAGCAGGAGATGAGAGGTATTCCCGTTCGTGTAGAGATCGGACCGAAGGATATCGCTGCAGGCAAGTGCGTGGTAGTCAGAAGAGATACCCGTGAAAAGATCGAGGTATCCTTAGATGAGCTTAGCGCAAAGATGGCAGAGATCCTTGATGCCATCCAGAAGAATATGTTTGAGACAGCCAGGGCTCACAGAGATTCTCATACCTATACGGCAACAAATTATGAGGAGTTCTGCGATATCGTCAACAACAAGCCCGGCTTTGTAAAGGCTATGTGGTGCGGAGATGAGGCGTGCGAGGACAAGATCAAGGAAGATACGACTGCGACCAGCCGTTGTATTCCTTTTGAGCAGGAACAGCTCGCGACAACCTGCGTCTGCTGTGGAAAGACGGCCACAAAGATGCTGTACTGGGGCAAGGCTTACTAAGGATCTGTTCATAAACAAATCTTCACAATTGACTTGTTCAGATGCTCAT
>CALDIE010000125.1 GCA_937901625.1 uncultured Lachnospiraceae bacterium | reverse complement strand
CAGACGTGTGCTCTTCCGATCTTAGGAGCGAGCCCCGGCTCGTACCCCAGTTCTCTGATCGACTTACCTAAGATCACCCGGGTAGCCAAATCCACGATCGGGATACCCGTTACCTTACTGATATAAGGAACCGTTCTCGACGACCTGGGATTTACCTCGATCACATAGACTTCATCGCCCATGGCTATAAACTGGATATTGATCAATCCCTTTACGTGTAAAGCAAGTGCTAATCTCCTCGAGTACTCCGTGATCGTCTCGCGTACCTTATCGGAGATCGTATGGGCCGGATAGACTGAGATGGAGTCGCCGGAATGAACTCCGGTTCTCTCTACGTGTTCCATGATACCGGGGATTAAGATCTCCTTACCGTCACAGACGGCATCCACTTCCAGTTCTTTACCCATCAGGTACTTATCGACCAAGATCGGGTGCTCCTGCGCATAGCGGTTGATGACCGCCATAAATTCCTCGATCTCCTGATCGGAGAGCGCGATCTGCATGCCCTGTCCACCCAGAACATAAGAAGGACGCACCAGCACCGGATAACCCAAACGGTTCGCCACTTCTTTGGCTTCCTCCGCGGTAAAGACGGTTCCGCCGGCTGCGCGGGGGATCTGCGTCTTTTCAAGAATCTCATCAAAGAGCTCTCTGTCCTCGGCAGCATCCACATCCTCTGCCTTCGTTCCTAAGATCTCCACGCCCATCTTCATTAACGCTTCCGTTAACTTGATGGCTGTCTGTCCGCCAAACTGTACCACTGCTCCGTCCGGCTTTTCCAGTTGAACGATGTTTTCCACATCCTCGGGCGTAAGCGGCTCAAAGTAGAGCTTATCTGCGATATCAAAGTCTGTCGATACCGTCTCCGGATTGTTATTTACGATGATCGTCTCATACCCGGCTCTGGAAAACGCCCAGGTCGCATGGACGCTGCAGTAGTCAAACTCAACACCCTGACCGATACGGATCGGACCGGATCCGAGGACGAGGACTTTCTTACGCCCGCTCGTTTTCCTGGCTTCATCCACACCGTCAAAGCAGGAATAGTAATACGGTGTCTGCGCGTCAAACTCCGCCGCACAGGTATCCACGGTCTTAAACGCCGCCGTGATCCCGTTCTCATAGCGGAATGCCTTGATACCGGCTTCCGGCTTCTTCATAAGTCTTGCGATCACGCTGTCCGGAAACTCCAGTCTCTTGGCCTCTCTGATCAATTCCCCGCTAAAAGGCTCCGTCTCCAAGCGGTGTTCCATCTCTGTTAAGATACCGATCTTATCGATAAACCACAGATCCACCATCGTGATCTCATGGATCGTATCATAGTCGATGCCCTTACGGATCGCTTCCGCGATCACATAGATCCTCTGGTCGTCCACGATCTTTAACCGCTCGATCAGCTCCTCTCTGCTAAGGGCCGTAAAATCATAACTTCTAAGACAATCCACATGCTGCTCCAGTGACCTGATAGCCTTCATGAGTGCCCCTTCAAAATTGGTGCAGATACTCATGACCTCACCGGTTGCCTTCATCTGAGTTGTCAGTGTCCTCTTGGCCGTAATAAACTTATCAAACGGTAAACGAGGGATCTTGACCACGCAGTAATCGAGTGCCGGCTCAAAAGAAGCAAAGGTCTTACCCGTTACGGCGTTGGTGATCTCGTCCAAAGTATAACCAAGCGCAATCTTAGCCGCCACCTTGGCGATGGGATATCCGGTAGCCTTAGACGCCAGCGCGGACGAAC
>CALDIE010000124.1 GCA_937901625.1 uncultured Lachnospiraceae bacterium | reverse complement strand
GAAGTGCTTAAAGAGGCAGTTGAAGACGGAAAAGAGAGAAGGATACGCTCACTCCGCCTCAGAGAAGTGATCGACGGACAGGGAGCAGAGCGGATCGTAAGAGAGATTTTTGAGTAAGGACGCGTTTTGCTGAAAGGACGGATGGAAGGATGCTCTTATCCATAATCGTGCCGGTATATAACATGGCGGCGGAAGAAAAACTGAATCACTGTCTGGACTCTCTTTTGCGGCAGACGGTGGATGATTATGAGATCATCGCCGTGGACGACGCTTCGCTGGATTCATCGGCAAAGGTCCTTAAAGAATATGAGAATCGTGTAAACCGCGAACATCCGGGAAGGATGAAAGTGATCTTAAGCGCACAAAATCACCGCCAGGGCGGCGCTAAAAACCGTGGTCTTAAGATGGCAAGCGGAGAATGGGTCGGCTTTGTGGACAGTGATGATTTCGTGGATCCGGATATGTACCGGAAACTGTTAAATAAGGCCGAAGAGACGGGCGCGGATATGGTCGGGTGTGATTACAACATCGTAGATCGCTACACATTTGACGTCGGAAAGATCGTGACAAACAATACCGCCGATCAGACCGGGGTGATGGGAGATGAAGAGCATAAGAAGATGATCTTACGCTCCGGCAGTATGGTCGTAAAGATCTATAAGAGAGAAGTGTTAAAAAAACACGATCTTACCTTTCCGGAAGGGATTTTTTATGAAGATAATTGCGCCTCCCCCTTATGGTCAATGTATTTTGAACATTTTGAAAGGGTGGAGGAGCCGTTGTACTACTACCTGACGGTACCGGAATCCACGACACACCATGTTACGTGGGAAAAATGCCGGGATCGTATGAAGGCGGGGGAGATATTGCTTGAAGAATGCCACCGGCGCGGACTGATGGGAAAATACCGAGAAGAGATCGAGTTCCGTTTTACCGAACTCTACTATGTGACAACCCTGTTTTCCTATATGTACAGCGGAGTACACCGGAAACCTTCCCATACGGAGCTTTTACGGGAGGGGATGCAGGTACTCCTTCCGGAGTATGACCAAAATCCGTATTATTCACGAATGGTTGCGGCAGAAGACCAAAAACTTATAAGTTTGCATAAAAAGTCCAACCTGTTGTTTTTTGTATGGTATTGTGTGTTGTTTGGATATCGTAAGTTCAGAAAGAGATTACGGGGAGAGAAAGCCTGAACCGAAAGGAGAAGCCGGAAAATGCAAAACGGCGATAAGAAGGAACAAAAAGTTCTGGCGGTGATCACGGCCAGAGGCGGAAGCAAGCGTATACCGAAAAAGAATATCCGTCCCTTTTTGGGACGACCGATCATGGAGTACTCGATCGAAGCAGCAATAGAAAGCGGATGTTTCGATGAAGTGATGGTTTCTACCGATTCCGAAGAAATCGCTGAGATCGCGCAAAAAGCCGGGGCTAAGGTTCCTTTTTACCGTTCGGAAAGCACTTCGGATGACCATGCCACCACGGCGGATGTATTGCTGGAGGTAATCCGGACCTATGAGGAAAGGGGAATATTTTTTGGCGCGATCTGCTGTCTGTATCCGACCGCTCCTTTTGTAAATGCGTTTGCGATAAAAGAGGCGATGAAAACATTGATAGATTGTGAGGCCGATACGGTTTTACCGGTAGTGAGGTATTCGTTTCCGCCTCAGAGAAGCGTGGTGATCAGAGACAATATGGTTACACCGAGATATCCAGAGGATTATCTGAAGCGTTCGCAGGATCTGGAACCGTATTATCATGATTGCGGACAGTTTTACTGCATGCGGACGGAGTCGCTTAAAAAGAACGGCGCGATCGTAGCCGGGAAGGTTCTGCCCTATGTACAGCAGGAGATCCGGGTACAGGATATCGACACGGAAGAAGACTGGCAGATCGCGGAGATGAAATATCGGATTTTAAAAGACAGGGGATTATTGTAAGTCATGGGACGATTTGTTAGGAAGGCACTCCCTGCGGACGCGGCCCGCTTTCCTGAGCGGGACAAGGACGGGAAGGAGTATATCTACACGGACTTTCTGGTGACGGTGGGCTGGGCGCAGGTGCTGCCCGATAAAGACGACGGGGTACTGATCCGTTACGGTATGGAACCGGGATATGAAAGAGAAGCGGACGAGAGAGAATTTCTTGCGGCGCTTAAAGAAGAGATCATAAAAGAATCGGGGATGGAGAAGATCACCGTTCTTGGAAGAGAAGGCGCTATATCAGGGAAAGAGCAAAAGAAAAAGCCAAGAGAAAGCGGTCTGGAGCTCCTTAGGATCTTCTCCATGTGTATGGTGATCATCCTTCATTATTTAAGCAAGGGCGGACTTTTGAAGGACCTTGCGGGTCCGGTCAGTGTTGAAGATCATCTGCTCTGGCTGCTTGAATCCATGAGTCTGGTTTGCGTAAATGTCTATGTGATCATCAGCGGTTATTTTTCCGTTGAGAGCAGGTTTTCTTTACATAAGCTGGCCAAACTGTGGTGCGAGATCTTTTTTTACAGCGTGGGAATTGCGATCGTATGTTTTGCGACCGGGGTTGCGGATCTTTCCGCTTACAAGGATATCTACAGTATATTGTTTTTCGTATTTCCGGTGGTTAACGGCCATTACTGGTTTGCGACAGCCTACCTTGTGATGTATCTTTTTACGCCTGTTTTGGGAAGCGCGATCCGCTCCATGGATCAAAAGACACACGGGATATCCGTTCTTATCCTGCTTGCCGTTTACACAATACCGAAATCGATCCTGCCTTTTGAGCTGGGTTTTGACGATAAAGGAAACGGAGTGATCTGGTTTCTGATTCTTTTCTTAAGCGCGGCGTATCTTAGAAAGTACGGTCTGGCATTTTTGGAAAAGGGGAAGAACGCATGGATCATTTACATAAGCAGTGTTCTTTTGATCTGTTTAAGTGAAAAAGCCTTTTCAATGCTCAATCTGTACCGGAATTACGAATACGGTCCGCAGATCCCGATGCATTATAATTTTATCTTTGTCTTTACCGGCGCGGCAGGTTTGTTCTATTGCTTTAAAAACATAAAGATAAAGGAGGGGGGAGCAGGAAAGGTGATCCGCCGGATCGCATCAACGACCTTTGGAGTATATCTTTTGCATGAACACCTTTTACTTCGCTACAGATGGATTGAATGGCTGAACGTAAAAGAAAATACCGGGATGAACCGCGCGCTTCACATCCTTTTATGCGTTGTACTGATCTTTACGGTGGGCGCGGTGGCGGATCTTATCAGGCAGGCACTCTTTTACGCGGCTGAAAAGGTGATCGACAAATGCATGAAATTATATTTTTCGGCAAAAGAGGGATTTGATTACCTGATCGTGGGAGGCCTTACAACGGTGCTTAACTGGGTAGTCTATGTTGCTTTTGCGTATCTGTTTCTCTTAGGTGTTGAATCGGATGACTGGAGACTGATGATTTCCAATTCCATCGCCTGGGTAGTCTCCGTTTTGTTCGCGTTTGTGACCAATCGTGTCTTTGTTTTCCACAGCGACAAGACGGAAAAGAAAGACGTATTGAAAGAATTTCTTGCTTTTGTCAGCGCGAGAGTTTTGTCATATGTTATTGAACAGATCCTGTTTTATTTGCTGATAAGCGTGATCGGAGTCAACGATCTTGTTTCCAAACTCCTGATTGGTGTTGTGGTGATCGCACTCAATTATATCTTCAGCAAATTGTGGATCTTTAAGAAAAAAGACAGTGAAGGGATGGAACGGAAACAATGAAAAAACTGATCAATCAGCTCATACGATTTGGTTTGGTAGGAGCCTTTTGTTTTGTGGTGGATATGGTCGTCTCCGTGGTTTTGGAGAGGCTGGGCGTCCATCATCTGGTGGCGGCGTTTTTTGGTTTTGTCATCTCGGTAACCGTCAATTATATCTTAAGTTTTAAATTTGTCTTTGAGCGTAAAGAGGATCTGGACCGAAGGAAGGAATTTGTTATTTTCGTTATCCTAAGCGTGATCGGACTGGGCGTAAACGAGCTTTTTATCTGGCTTTCCGTGGATGTGATCTACGAAAATGTCAACTGGATCAGAGAGATCCTTTTAAAGATTGCGCATACACAAAAAGACGCAAACTCCCTTGCATTTGTGATCGGTAAGGTATTTGCTACAGCCGTGGTAATGGTTTACAACTTTGTGACGAGAAAGATCTTTCTTGAAAAGAAATCATGATGAAGGAAAAGATAAGAAAAATAACAATAAATATCCTTTTTCCGATATTGCTGGTTGCTTTTGCGTTGATCGGTTGTAATCGCGGGGTGGATCTTAGCGATACCACATACAGTGTGGGGAATTATATATTTTTTAAAGAGACATCCGGAGCATGGCTGTATGCAACCTATCTGGCCAATCTGTGCGGGTACGGTCTGATACGGCTGTTTGGAACATCAATGTTTGTGCTCAATGCCGTGAGTGCCTGTATCCCGGCGGGACTGGCGCTTATGATATATTTCTGCTTTAAAAAAGACTTTCCGGCAGGATGGGTATTTTTAGGGGAGCTGATCGCGCTCGGCTGTTGCTGGACACCGACGGTGATCCTCTATAATTATCTGACGATCCTCCTGTTTGGGATGGCAAGTCTGTTTTTGTGGAAGGCCGCTAAGACGGAACAAAGGAAGTGGCGTATTCTGGCAGGCGTCTGTCTTGGGATCAATGTTCTAGTCAGAATTTCCAATCTGGCAGAGGTTGCTCTGATCGTTGTGGTCTGGGTTCATGCCTTTCGAGCTGTCCAAACGGATACAACGCAAAAGGGGAGGATCGTTAAGGATACCCTGGATTGTATTCTGGGATATATATTGGGGCTTTTATGTGGGGGGATCGTTTTTGCGGCGTCATCTCTTACAGGAGCCTCCAAAGGTGAAAATGCGATATCGTCCGCCCTGGCGGGGATCGCAGAGATGAAAAACTGGCTTTTAGGGCTTTTATCCGGTTCCGCGGAGGGGAGCGGCTACTCGTTTTCCGAGATGTTTGCCGTCCTCTTTAATAATTACCTCGGGAACCTTAAGTGGCTTTTGTTTGGACTGACCGGCGTTTTGCTTGGCTGTATCATGTTTTCTGTCGCGAAGGAGAAGTTTTTAAGAGGAAAGCAGGTCCTTTATGCGGCGGGGATCGTTTTGCTGATCGTTTTTTATTACAAAAACGGGATCCTTACCTTAAGGTACTACGATACAAGTTCCATCTTTTCCATTACGGCCATGGGCATGATACTTGTGATCGCAGTCGCGGTATTTGAACTGGCAAACAAAAAGGCGACGGGAGAGATAAAAGATCTGGCTGTTTTGGGACTGACGGTATTACTGATCACGCCGCTTGGAACCAACAACCACCTCTACAGCAATATGAACAACCTGTTTATCGTGGCACCGGTCGGGATCCTATTGTTTGCGGATGTCATGAAGAACATCAAAAAGGAAAGCGTTTATGCCTTTCCGCTGAAAGCCATGGTATATACTTTTTTTGTCATCCATGTGGTGCAGGCAATCCTCTTTGGCGCGGTTTATGTCTTCAGGGATGGTGAAGGCGGTGAAAAAGCGGATTACAGGATGAGTGAGGGGACGGTCTTTGACGGCATGATGACCACGCAGGAGAAGGGAGAGCAGATAGAAGAGTTCTATCTGGCTGCAAAGGAGGAAGCGTGGGGTGAAAGTGAGAGCGCACTGTACTACGGAAACATCCCGGGGTGCGCGTATCTGTTAAATATCCCCCCTGCCATCTCCACAACATGGCCGGATCTCGACAGTTACGGGCTGGAGAGCTTTCGAAAAGAAATAGGAGAGAACGATGTGCCGGTAGTGATCGTTCCGGCTGCAATGGGAGCCTATCTTATGGAGGATGCGGAAGGGATCCTGATCCTGACGGGAGAAAAGGGCAGTGGTCAATCCGAACAAACGGAAAGACTGATCAGACAATATGAAGAAGATGAAAAGTTAAGTTTCCTTAAAGGATTTATGGAACAGAGAGGATATGACGCGGTCTATATAAGCAGAGGATACGTGGTTTTTAAAGCCGGCGGGATGTAAACTCAAACGTTCCTTAAGGATCGCATGCTTGGAAAAGTAAGTATCGAATGCGTGAACGAAAGGCGTAAAAGATTATGATCAACTTTAATGTGCCTCCTTACACAGGCAAAGAGATGGATTATATTAAGCAATGTGTGGAATCTCAAAAGATATGCGGTGACGGACAGTTTACCCAAAAGTGCAATGCCTGGATCGAAGAGACTATGAAGGTAAAGAAGTGCCTGCTGACTACCTCCTGCACTCATGCAACGGAAATGGCGGCGCTTCTGGCGGGAATTAAAGAAGGCGATGAGGTCATCATGCCCTCCTATACATTTGTATCGACAGCGGACGCCTTTGTGTTAAGGGGCGCCAAAGTTGTTTTTGTCGATGTCCGGCCGGATACGATGAATATCGATGAAAAGCTGATCGAGGACGCGATCACTGAAAGAACCAGGGCTGTTGTTCCCGTTCATTATGCAGGTGTCGCCTGCGAGATGGATACGATCATGGAAATCGCGAAAAAACATAACTTGATCGTGATCGAGGATGCGGCCCAGGGCGTGATGTCTACATATAAAGGAAGGGCGCTCGGGACGATCGGAGATATGGGATGCTACAGTTTTCATGAAACAAAGAATTACAGTATGGGGGAGGGCGGAGCGTTGCTCCTCAGGGACGAAACCTATATTGAAGACGCTGAGATCATCAGGGAAAAAGGAACGGACAGATCAAAGTTCTTCCGCGGTCAGGTGGATAAATATACCTGGGTCAATTACGGATCCTCCTATCTTCCGAGTGATATGAACGCGGCCTACCTGTATGCGCAGCTTCAGCAGGCGACGAAGATCAACGAGGCCAGAAAGAAGATATGGAATACCTACTACGCGGGACTTAAGCATCTGGAACAGGAGGGAAGGATCACACTTCCGGTCATCCCCGAAGGATGCGAACACAATGCGCATATGTTTTATATTAAGACCGCTTCACTGGAAGAAAGAACGGCGCTGATCGCGTTTTTAAAAGAACGTGGCGTGATGTCCGTTTTCCATTATATTCCGTTACATTCATCTCCTGCGGGGCATAAGTTTGGTCGTTTTTCGGGAAAAGATATTTATACGACAAAAGAAAGCGAAAGACTGATAAGGCTTCCGTTATACTATGGACTCACAGAAAATGATATAGATTATATAACAAATAACTTAGGAAAGTTCCAAGTGCGGGGCTAAAAACGGAGCGGCTTATCGTACA
>CALDIE010000123.1 GCA_937901625.1 uncultured Lachnospiraceae bacterium | reverse complement strand
GCTTCCCGCCGTTCTTGATGCGGTAGAATTCATCCAGATCCACATCCAGAGTTATATAGGATTCCTTCTTCTTTTGGGTGTTGCTCAAGAGACACACGGTCTCCACATTTCCTGTCCATGGAAACATATCGACCATGCACCAGCGAACCATCCGGTATCCGGCCTCCGTAAGATATTCCAAATCCCGTGCCAAACTGGATGCCTTACAGGAAATATAGATGATATGTTCAACACCGTACGCCACAATTTTCTTTAAAGCCTTTATGTTCACACCATCCCTGGGTGGATCCAGAATGATATAGTCCGGCTTCTCCTCTACCTGATCCAATACCTTTAATACATCTCCGGCTATAAATTCACAGTTATCCAGACCGTTTATAGCCGCATTCTCCCTGGCCTGTACTACGGCATCTTCCACAATCTCCACTCCGATCACCTTTGAAACAGCAGGGGCAACAAGCTGCGCTATCGTCCCGGTACCGCTGTACAGATCAAAAACCGTTCCGTTTACCTTTGCTTCCGTCAGGTACTCACGTATTTTGGAATACAAAACCTCCGCGCCCAGACTGTTCGTTTGAAAAAAAGAAAAGGTTGAAATACGGAATTTAAGTCCCAGTAATTCCTCCATGAAATGGTCCCTGCCGTATAAGATGTCCAGGCGGTCACAATTGATCGCATCAGCTAAGGTATCATTGGTAATATGCAGGATTCCGGCGAATGTACCATCCAGCGATCCTTCCAGCGCTTTTACCCCGTCTGCCCACTGCCGGATTAAAGAAGGATTCCATTCCCGTATTTCCTGTTTAGAAACTCCCTCTTCGCATCCCGAAATCTCACCCGATGTGGTCACAAGTCCGAGTAGGATTTCTCCCGTCTTCTTAGCCTCTCTAACCAGCAAATGACGCAATATGCCGGTATGACGGACACGATGAAAGTAAGGCACGGATGCCTGTGAAAAAAAGTCTCGTGTATACTCAACGATCCTGCCAAAATCTTTCCCTGCGATCAGACATTCATCTGCATCCAGTATATCGTAAAATCCGCCTCTCTTGTGAAGACCGAGAGTCATCGGACCATCCTTGTACTCATCACCAAAAGTATATTCCATCTTATTGCGATATCCATCCGTTTCGGGGCTCGCAAAAATCCCGTCAAATATCGGTGCTTCATACTTCTCGCCGTTTATATACTCATGCAACAGTTTCTGAACCTGTTTTTCTTTGATCTTTAAAGTGTCTCCATACGGAAATCCACGATACAGACATCCGCCGCACATCCCTTTCTGTGCGCATACGTCCGTCGCGACCCTTTCTGCTTTGGCCGGCTTTTCCACACTCAACAGACACCCTTCTGCCTTACCGTTTCTTTTTTTATTCACACGGAAAGAAACCGTCTGACCGGGTAACGCGTTTTTCACCAATGCATATTCATAACGCCCGGTTTCTTCGTTATATATCTCCACTATTCCCTTATTGGGAAAGTCCATCTCTTTTACCAATCCCGCGTAAATCTGCCCTTTTTTCATTCATTCTCCCTCTCTTGCCTATATACAGCACAAAAAGTGGGGCCGACACTACAACCCCACTTCCATATATCTGTTTCTTATGAAATACCTCTTATACAGCCTCAACTCTGTATTTTCTACGACTGCTATGAGGAAAGATAAGCCTTACTTGCTCTCGGTCTCATCCTCTACAAGATCTTCATCATCAAAGAAATCCTCATCGAAGTCATCATCGAAATCGTCATCAAAATCATCAAGATAATCCGGCGTCATAATACGATAAACCACATAAGCCACTGCAGCGATCACTACAACCGCGCCGATGATGATCAGGATGGTCTTAACGTAATTCTTTTCCTTTTCTTCCTCTTTCTTCTTACCGATGATCTCATTTAACTTCACTGCTGTTAATACATCTTCTACCTTGCTAAGATTCATATCACAATACCGCCTTTCTGCTGTACTATCAACTATACCTACAATACCACATTTGGAGCGGATTATCCACAATTTTCTTAAATATCCGCTCGTTGATCAGTCTATCCTGACCAGTCTGGCAAAAGCCGCATACATAACCTTTTTTCCGACCTGATCAAATTCCACGGTCACCTGATAGTCTCTCGGTCCCTTTTCGATCTCTAACACCACGCCGTCACCGAACTTTATATGATGAACACGATCCCCCACCACATAGTCCGGGCTCTGAGCTAAAAATTCCATTCCTTTTTGGAAGGCTCCCACACGGTGAGTCTCTCCGAATTGTCCCTTTTCCTTTCCAAACCGTCCCGGATCCGTTCCCGTCTTTCTGACATCCCCACCGCCGGCTCTCTTTACACTGCCAAAGCGACCGATCTCTCTTTCGGCACCTCCGTAAGGATTTTCCCTGAAAAACTGCTTCGGCGTACCGCCTTCCGGCTGGAACTCATCCGTCCTGAATCTCTCCTTAGGCACCTCTCCCGAAAGAATATCCCTAGGGATTTCCCGAACAAAACGGCTCACCGGATTAAACTGCGTCTCCCCTCTGACCATTCTGGATGCGGCTGATGAAATGGATAATACCTTTCTGGCACGGGTGATCGCTACATACACCAGACGACGTTCTTCCTCCAGATCCTCCTCATCCCCGCTGTTAATACTCATATATCCGGGGAACACCCCGTCTTCCATGCCAACCAGATAAACTCTGTCGAACTCCAGTCCCTTTGCGCTGTGTACGGTCATCATAAGGACTCTCGAAACATCCTCATCCACCTGATCCAGATCGGTTACCAGAGCGACTTCCTCCAGAAAATCCGACAAAGTCCCTTCCGGATGATCCTTCTCGTAGATGGCCAGTCTCGACAAAAATTCCTCAATATTTAATACCCGGTCCTCCGCGTCTTCTTCACCGGAAGTGCGTATTTCCTCAAGATACCCTGTATCTTCCAGGATACGGTTCATGGTCTTAAAAATACCGAATTCCTCCAATCTCGTCCTGTACATACGGATCATGTTGGAAAAGCGTATGATTTTCTCTCCGCCCTTGCCGATCCCCGGAATGGAATCCGCTTCGGTACAGGCCTGAAAGAAACTCATATTGCGGGTATCGGCATAATCCTGAACTCTCTGTATGGAGGTGGCACCGATCCCCCTCTTCGGTACGTTGATGATCCTGCGTACTGCCAGATCATCCACACCGTTATTCACGGTCTTAAGATACGCCAGCAGATCCTTGATCTCGCGTCTGGAATAGAAATTCACACCACCAACGATATTGTAGGGGATCTGCTCTCTCGCGAAGGCTTCTTCAAAGGCTCTCGACTGCGCGTTGGTTCTGTAAAGGATCGCGCATTCCTTATAGTCAAGCTTTCCTCTGCGGTGAAGGGATGAGATCTCACCACCGATCTCTTCCGCCTCCTCCCTGCCGTTTTCATATCGCTTATATGAAACCTGCTCTCCTTCTTCCGAATCCGTCCAAAGGCGCTTGGACTTTCTCCCCTTATTGTTGGCGATCACGGCATTGGCCACATTCAGGATACTCTGTGTGCTTCGATAGTTCTGTTCCAGTTTCACCACTTTAGCTCCGGGAAAGACCTCCTCAAAGCTTAGGATATTTTTGATATTCGCCCCACGAAACTTATAAATAGACTGATCGTCATCACCCACCACGCAGAGGTTCTGGCGTTTTCCTGCCAATAAGCGGATCAGTTCAAACTGCGCGTTGTTCGTATCCTGATACTCATCCACCATGATATACTCAAAGCGGTTCTGATAATACTCAAGAACCTCCGGACAAGTCTTAAACAAAAGAACCGTCAGACGGATCATATCGTCAAAATCAATGGCATTGTTCTTTTTTAAGGCCGCCTGATACTCCAGGTAGACCGTGGCCATGGCTTTGAAGGCAGGGGGCATGCCGGAGACGGAATCTGAATATTTTTCCGCGCTTATACGCTTTTCCTTCTGGTCGGATATGACTGTAAGGCAGTAGTTCGGGGAAAAACGTTTCTCGTCCAGCTGAAGATCCTTTACTATCTTTTTGATCAGCGATCTCTGATCCACGGGATCGTAGACTACAAAGCCTTTGGTCAATCCAAGCCTGTCCGCCTCCTGCCGAAGTATCCTTAGGCAGGCGGAGTGGAAAGTCTGTATCCACATTCCCGGCTTTGGTCCGACAAGTGCCTCTACTCTGTCCCGCATCTCTGCAGCTGCTTTATTTGTAAACGTAACTGCAAGTATGGCATAAGGACTTATTCCGCAATCCTTTATCATGTAGGCTATGCGGTGAGTCATGGTGCCGGTCTTTCCGGATCCGGCCCCGGCCAGTATCAGAAGAGGCCCTTCAACATGCGTTGCGGCCTCAAGCTGCTGCGGATTTAATTTGGACAGATATTCCTGCATCTGAAGTGTTTGCTCCCCGGTATTATTGCCTTTAAATTGTACCACAAAGCGGCAGGGATTTCCATCCTAATCCCCTTCTTTGCGGCGCTGTGCCCTGCCAGCCAGAAGCCCAAGCGCAAAGCATAGAGCTCCCACGCCCAAAGCTGCGAAAACATCGATGCTTTCGTCCCCGGTCTGCGGAGGCGCCCAGCTTGCAGGAAGAAGCTCATACCTGTAAAAGCTGATCCTTTCTATCTTTCCGGGCTCTCCGTTTTTGGTGGCGTACGATGTCCACAGCGGTATATCGTCCTCCAGATAACTTATAATGTGCAGTGTATATTCCTGTTCGGCAGAAACCGGTGAACCGTCCTCTGTACGCACCTGCTTTATGGTATAGGTAAAATCGTCCGGACTTGTTATCCTTACAGAAAGCAGACCGCTTTCCCCTCTTCTTAAAAATATTTCGTCAATTATCTCATCGCCGTCCATTAAGG
>CALDIE010000122.1 GCA_937901625.1 uncultured Lachnospiraceae bacterium | reverse complement strand
TCTTTCCGTGACTTTTTCGGAGGTATCGGAACTGTCCGATACAGAACGCGGTGAAGGAGGATTCGGATCGACAGGGAAAAAGTAAAGGTCGGTCATAAACTGTACGAGGGGTAAAAGGAAGGTGTGGCAGTGAAGAAAGTTATAGATGAGATTTTAGAGGAGGAATACAGCTTTGCGAGGGATGAAGAACTGCGTGAGCGCAACCCGCTGTCTTTTTCCTGTGATCGCATAGAAGGTGTGGTAAGTGCTCATCAGATGCTGGAGGGAACGGTATTGATCCTCTCCGGCGGCAAGGTGAAGGCAGAGGGATTTGTCTGCTCTACGGACCTGCGTATGCGCATCCTTTCGGATCACTTCGGACCGGATTTTATGGAGATCCCGTACCTTTTGGATGCTACCGGGCTTCCTCCCGGAACGATCCATGAAGGGAAGTTATATATCATTTCCAATCTCGGAGAGTATGAGTTGCCGTACAGGATCACGGTACAGGCGGAAATACCTGCCAGCTCGATGGGAGAGATCAAAAATCTTTTCCATTTTACCAATCTGGCCCAGTCCAACTGGAAGGAAGCGGTAGATCTCTTTTATTCTCCGCAGTTTATCAATGTTCTTGAAGAAAATCATAAAGAGTTTATCAATCTCTATCGCGGGCTTTCCGTTCATTACGGAAACGAACGCAATGTAGAGAATTTTTTGGTGTATGTAAAGAAAAAGACGGTGCCGGTGTATTGCGGGGAAGTGGATGAGATCCACCTGGAAGTACCCGGGGGAGACGCGACCGGAGAAGTACGCATTATCCGTGAAGGCTGGGGGTACTGTGACTTAAAGATCAGTTCACGCGGCGAGTTTCTTCAGGTGGAGCAGGAAGGACTGACGGATAAGGACTTTGTCGGAAACGTCGCGACGATCACCTATCTGGTGAAGCGTGATCGCCTTCATATGGGAAATAATGAGGATGTCATCATCTGCTCGGATATTTACGGAGATCTGGTGATCCCCGTCTCCATTTACGTGGATCCGCCCGTAACGGAGGAAGAGGTAAATGACCGGAGGGAGATCCTTAACTTAACGGAGCTCTATGTGGATTTCCGTACAGGTAAGATCCAGCGCGGAGAGTGGGTAAAATCCTGCCACAATATCTTAACCCCCATGCTGGCAAGAAATCCGGATCGTTTAGACTACC
>CALDIE010000121.1 GCA_937901625.1 uncultured Lachnospiraceae bacterium | reverse complement strand
GTGACGACGCATATGCTCTCGATCGTTGTAAAGAATTTAAGGACGACGTTAAATAAGTATATGTCGGTAACGATCACGGAGATTACGGATCTGATCCCGGAATTCCTTTTTTACATCCGTTTCGCGGAATATGTAAAAGGGCTTGAAGCGCGCGGAATGAAATTTTCCAAGCCTGCCGTTTGCGAAAGGAAGGAAACGGATCCGGTTTCGACCATGGAAGCGAGAGGGATCTATAACCTAAAGTTAACCGGAGAGGACGGTCCCTCCGCAGCGGATATTGTGCCAAATGATCTTGATTTTAACGAAAAGCATACGGTCTATATCTTAACGGGTGCCAATCGCGGAGGAAAGACAACGATCACCCAGGCCATCGGGCAACTGTATTGCCTCGCGCAGGCGGGGATCTATGTTCCGGGGGAATCATTTACATACTGTCCCGTAGACGGGATATTCACTCATTTCCCCGCGGATGAAGATAAGACACTCGATCTCGGGAGACTCGGCGAGGAGTGCAAACGTTTCAGGGAGATGTTTTCCGAGGCTACATCGGAGAGCCTGATCCTTTTAAACGAGACGTTTTCCACGACTTCTTTCGAAGAGGGATACTATATTGCCAGAGATTCGATCCGAGCGATCCTAAAAAAGGGGATCCGCTGTATTTACAATACGCATATGCATAAACTGGCTTTTGATGTGGAAGGCTTTAACGAAGAGGAAACGGCGGGGAAAGCAGCTTCTCTGGTAATCCTTTCCCAAAACAACAGAGCATCCTTTAAGGTAGCGGTAGCAGCGCCGGAGGGGATGAGTTACGCGAGAACGATCGCGGAGAAATACGGTGTTACTTATGAGATGCTGATCCGGGGCGAATAAACACAGAAAATGTGCCCATAAACAGAAAGGAGAAGGGGACGCATGAAATTGATGCATTTGGGGGACTTGCACCTCGGGAAAACATTGGGAGATTACAATCTGATCGATGATCAGGAGTATATTCTGGAACAGATCCTTTCAATCGCGAAGGAAAGGGAAGTGGATGCGCTTCTCATTGCAGGGGATGTGTATGACAAAGCACAGCCCAGCGAGGAGGCTGTACGTCTTTTGGATACATTTTTGTACCGGCTCGCGGAAAACGGGATCGAGGCGTTTATCATTTCCGGAAATCATGATTCGGATGAGAGACTTAACTTCGGACGAACCTTTTTCTCAAACAAGGGGATCCATATTTATTCCAAGTATGAAGGGAAACTTATGGCCTGTGATTATGAGAAGGAAGGGGTGAAGGTAAAGATATGGCTGATGCCGTACATCAAGGCGTCGCAGGTGCGGCGCTTCTATCCGGAGGAGAAGATCGATAATTACGGGCAGGCTGTCCGTACGGTGATCGAGCACAGCGGAGTGAACCGGGAGGATTGCAATATTCTGGTTGCGCACCAGTTTGTGACGGGAAAGGGCAGTGGCCCCGCGCTTTCCGGATCGGAGAGTCTCGGAACGCAGAACGTGGGTCTTGTTGAAAAAATCGGATATGACGGCTTTAAGGATTTTGCTTACGTTGCGCTGGGGCACATTCACTCGCCGCAGCATGTGGGAAGAACGGAAATCCGCTATGCAGGGTCGCCGCTGAAGTATTCGTTAAGCGAGGCAAACAACAGAAAGTCGGTTCCGATCATCACGATCGACGGAAAGGAAAACGTGAAAGTGGACCTGATACCGTTAAAGCCCATGCGCGACCTGAGACATATCAGGGGACCGATCAGGGAATTGATTGACAAGGCAAACGTCGTTGCGCCGGATGATTTTATCTACGTGACGCTTACGGACGAGGAAATCATAAACGATGCAATGGGAATCATCCGGCAGGTCTATCCCAATACGGTGAAGATAGACTATGACAATTCCCGCACGAGGGAGATTGAGCAGATAGACATATCGAAGATTGCAAAGAACAGATCCTTTGATGAGCTGATCGGTGATTTCTACCGGCAAATGTATGGCTGTGAGATCAGCGGGGAAGAAATGGACCTTATGAGGACTGTGGCAAGAGAGGCAGGTGTAATACATGAAGCCGATTAAACTGATAATGAGCGCATTCGGCCCCTACGCCGGGGAAACCACGGTGGATTTTTCCCTGTTCGGCGAGGACGGCATTTTTCTCATCGCCGGGACCGGGCTTTTTCACGGACTGTGCTTCAGCAATGAGCTTTGCGGCAAGAGTGCGGATCGTATTCGAGGAATATGTCGCTCCGCTGACAGCGTCAACGTCGTCATCCGCGCTCTGATAAGCAATGATCTGATCTGCCATTCCGTAAATAAATGTATTCCGGAGAGTCCTTCCGTCCAGCGCATATGAGAGATATCTGGTATTCAGGTCCGGATTGTCGGAATAATCCGTGCCTTTTTCCGCAATGACTGATACTATCCTGCCTTTTTTTACTGTAAGAG
>CALDIE010000120.1 GCA_937901625.1 uncultured Lachnospiraceae bacterium | reverse complement strand
TTGGGTGCACGCAACAAACAGCCCCGCCAGTTCCGATATCTGTACAAAAGCCGTTTTCGCATCCGTCAGATAGATGGAAGGCGTCACAAAATCATAATTCGTTTTATGCCCGATCAAAAAGTCTTTTACAAAATAAACGCCGGTAAAGATCAGACATATCCCCAAAGGAAGAAGCGATATCACCTTTTTTTCTGTCTTCTCCAGACGCTCCCACCCTACAAAGGCGATCAGCAGCGAAAACAACAGAAAGATCACATCCGGTATCATCACAAAATGCTCAAAGACAAAGACCGCGCACAAACGGAGTTTGTCAAAGAAAGTAAGATCAAAAAATTCCGGCATCCAGTTTGCCGCTTCCATAACGGTTCTTTCCCCGTTTCCGGGAGATGTAAACGCAAAGATCAGACCGGCGGCTCCGATCGCGCACTCCGCTATCTCCAATCCCTTTTTCCTCTTTTCCGTCACACAGAAAAAGATAGCCGGGATCATCATAAGAAACAGAACCGTTGCGGACATCTCACAGTTTGCCGTAAAGATCCCCGCCATGATTGCGAAAAAGGTCTGCCGGCCTTTCAGTTCTTCGTTCCTTGCGCGTCTTACCACGCAAAGACTCACATAGAGCATCGTTGCCAAAGGCCAGATATAATTAAGCGATGTGCAGATCCACCCTGCCGATCCCATATGCATATACGGATAGATGGCAAAAAGCATAAAGCAAAAGAGATTCCGTTTATCCTCTTTGTCGTTTACAAAAATCCCGCACAGACAATGGCAGATCAAAACACAGATGAGCGTATCCGCGATCTGCCATAAGATAAAAGGCTTATCAATAAGGAAAAAGAGGATCGCCTCCGACAACACTCTGGAGGAATCCGTAAGATACCGGTCGATTATCACCTCCATAAGAGAAGCGAATTGTTTTCTGTATTCGATAAAATATATCTCATCATTGGTAAAACCGACAAAGGTAAGATGCAGCAGGAAAAAGAAGATCGCGTTCACGGTCATGGCGATCCCGTACATATTCCGCTTTCCTTCGATATTCTCTTTTCCCTGTTTCTTTTCCATTCCTCTGACTCTTATCTCCGATCCCTGTTTCCGTCTCTTACTTCCGTCTCTTACTTCTGTCTCTTACTTCTGTCTCTTACTTCTGTCTCTTATTTCCGTCCCTTATCATCAGCCCTTCAGGCCTGTTTCTTTTGCCGTATCTTTTTCTTTATCGTATGGACCGGCTTCTTTACCACATCCAGGCTGCTTTGGATCTTAGCCGCATCTGCCATATCTTTCTGGTAGTTTTCCCCATAGTAGACCATATTGCGGCGTTTCTTTCCCTCTGTTTCTCCGTCAAAGATCCTACGAAGGAAATCATCTGCATAGTCCTCTTTTAAGATCTTTGAAGCCTCTGTCTGCTCCGTTACTATGGGTGCCTCCATCATCGAAAGAAACAATTCTTCATCTTCATCGACTCTCTTTACATACTCCACACAAGCGTCTACGGACGCAAATTGCCTGAGATCGATAAATGCCCCCGGATTAAACTCCTCTCTGATCCTTGGATTTCCCCAGTAGATCGGAACGGTTTCTCCGGCAAAGGCCTCCAGGATCTTTTCCGTGGTATAACCACTCGTCCCTGAGTTTTCAAAGCATAAGGTAAACTTATACTCTTTTTCAAAGGCAATCTTATCTTTTACCGGACCGCCAACATTATTTCTGTACCGTCCGCCGGACGCTAACTGCTTATATGCGGAAAGCGCTTTAAACATCTCATCGCGCTCCCCCGCAGCCATGGGATTGGATACCACGAAATTACAGAATCCCTTTTTTTGGAGATATACGCTTCTGTCTTTCGTATGTTTTTCCAATGCAGGTTTTAAACGGGTCTCTTTGTCGTAAAGCGCATACAAAGGCAGTCTTAAATACCGGTCTTCAAAATCGAGATAGTGAAATCCCATCGCGTAATCGTAGAGATTAAAATCCGGCACAATATTTTCACCGACGAACAAAATCTTCACTTTATCCGCGTAGCGAAAATGTGAACGTCCGAAACAGCTGCAAAAAACATACTCCGGATCTTTTGAGATCTCCACATCATAATAAAGGCGTAAGCGATCCGTAAAGTAATTATGTTCCTTATCCAGATCCGGCCAAAAATCCACAAAATCAATCCTGATCTTCTTCATATTCATCCACCCGTTTTGTCTGTGTTTCGTAAAGCAATCCTATTGCCATAAACCACACACCGTTTTTATTAAAGTACGGCAGAAATGCTTCGGCCATCGCATAGAAGGTAAATACAAGGATCAGCACCATACCCAAGGCATCTTTTTGTTTTACTCTCCGGTAATAGATGTAAAACAGGCAGACGAGATAGAGGAGCACACAGATCAAACCCTGTTGATATAAGAGGTTTACAAATCCAACTTCCGTTCCGCCTTCAAAACCGCTATACCCCAAAAGAGGTATCTTTGCCGAGCGGAAGGTCTCATGCGCCAGATACGCTCTTCCGGTCATGAGTGAATTGATCACATTCCAAAGTCCCTCCCCCTCTCTCCATTCACCGGAAGGTTTAAAGAAGACCATCACAAAGTATATAAAAGCGATCTCAAGTGCCATCAATACCGCTCCCGGTATCGCAAGCAAAGAAACACTTTTTTCTTTTTTCCATCTGACCAATGCAGTTCCCGCAACCAGCAGGATATATGCGGCGATCCCCATCTTGGAACTGCTTAGGATGACTGCCACCGCGCCAAGGATTGCCAGAATGACCGCGCTTATTCTGTTCCATTTGTCACCGTATACATAGCAGGCCATGATCATCAGGCGAAGGATAAAGAAGGAATAGCCGTTCGGATGATAAAATCCAAAGCAAAACCGTACTTCCTCCACATTTCGAAACAGTCCTACCACATACAAACTGTTGTGCAATCCAAGGGCCGATAAGATAGCCGTTACACCCATCACAACGGCCGTCCCAAAAAAGAAGACCTTAACCACCTGCTTCGCGTCCTGCTTACGACCCGCAAGCAACGCAAGAAGAACCCGCAGTACCAGCGCCGAATTCTGAAAACAATAACAGAGTAATCCGAAAGCGCCGGCCAGCACAAACTTCCACCAATCCTTTTTCCACTCTGCCGTAAACAGGATCGAAAGACAAAAGAATCCCATTCCGGCAATAATGATCAAAGGCTCTCTGTAGCCTCCGTACAGATATCCGGAAAAGGAGACCGTTAACTCACAAAAGATTCCGGCCCAGAAGGCAATATTTCCGATCCACTCCTTTTTATTACCAATAGCATCCATTCTCTACCTTGTCATTTCCGCTTTTTAACCGTTCCGACGCTCCGGGCACGGTCCATGCCTCACCGTAATACGGCCGGATCTCCTCCATTGTTTCCCAGCGCTTTCCCATGATCCCAAACAGTAACTGCAAAGCGCCCCCCATATGCACCGCAGACCTTCCTGCCTTTTTGATCTTAACCGCCAGCGGAAGTCCGTATGCGCCGCAAGCGATCAGTGCAATGTCAAAATCCTCTTTCATCGCCTCTTCATACATATACTCCAGTGCGTCAAACCAGCTCTCGAACCGATCATCCTCATCGTCTCCCAGAGTCTGCACCGCCTTTACCACTCTAAGGTCAAATTCCGG
>CALDIE010000119.1 GCA_937901625.1 uncultured Lachnospiraceae bacterium | reverse complement strand
ACACGGATCTTCTCGGCGTTACGCTTGGCCATGTCCTCCTCTACCAAAGAATCGACGATCTTCTCGACGACGCTCTCGATACCGTATAACTGTGAAACGGTACCGAAGAAGGTCTCCTTCAGGAAATCTATGATCGATTCCTCGGAATCGGCATCCTCCGTCGCCAGAAGCCCGAGTACGTGACTCCTCAGGATCTTCTCGTTGAATAGTTTGGATGTGAGCCTTTCGGTATCATGCTCGACGTAATCCTCCATCAGATGATCGGCATCTTCTCCGCGTAATCGTGGAACAAGTGCTTAGCCGTCTCGTTGTACAACATAAAATCCTGATCCATAAAAGCCTTCATTTCGTACCTCCGTATGATTTCTGCTTTTAAAGCGTTTTTTTGTAACCGCTTACATTAATGTTATAATCGCTTTTCTCCGCAAAGTCAACAAGTTTTTGTAAGCGTTTACATTTTAGTTGAAATGACTATTTGCGGAGAAAAAAATCATGTATATTTACCGTCAAAAATCAGTCGTATTTCTCTTTACAAGATGGCAGGGAACCATCACTCTATGTTCCAGTTCCGCCGATGTGTTGCTAAGCATGTCGATAACACGTTCAACCGTGTCATAACAGATCTGTTCGGTATGATTGTCTATGCTGGTCAGTTCCGGTTCACAGGCTACCGCGAGCCTGGAATTGTTATATCCTATGATATTGATATCCTCCGGTATTCGAAGTCCCTTTACCTTGGCATACTTGACCGCTCCGACGGCGATCTCATCGTTTGAAGCGATCACTGCATCGAATTCCAGGTTGCTGTACTGCAGTAAAAGGTCTCTTACACTGTGGATATCATTCTTCACATACATCTTGAGTTCACCCAGGATGGGAAGTCCCGCATCCGAAAGCGCGTCCTCGTAACCCATTAACTTTTTATTGGCACTGTAGGAATGCGAATCCGTCAAAAAGAGGATCTTTTCACGTCCCTTTCGGATCAAAGCCGTCACCGCATCGTAGACAGCCGTGCGATCGTCACAGACGGAGACGTATACTTCCTCTCCTTCCACGTTCCCGTTGATAACGAATACGGGCACCTTCTGCGACGCTTCTCGTATATAATCGGTATCGTGAATATTCTCACCGTTTCCGGCGAAAGTCGATCCCACGTAGATCAATGCGTCAATATGTTTTGAAAGTAACAATTCCGTTTGTTCTTTTTTTCCGTCGGCTTCAAATCCGCTGCACCCCAGAATGCAATCATATCCGTATTTTGAAAGATTCTGTTCAAGATAGAACACCGCGCTCGACATATAGAGATCGGAAATCGTAGGTACAATGATACCAACTGTATGCATCGTGTTAAGTCCGAGACCTTTAGCAAAGACATTCGGTGTAAATCCAACCTCATCGATCACTGCCAGAACGCGCTTTCTCGTCTTCTCACTGACCTTGTCCGATCCGTTCACAACACGGGAAACCGTCGCGATCGATACATTCGCCAACTTGGCAATATCATAGATATTGGTTGTCGTTGCTTTTTTATTCATTTTGTTTGAATAATCCTCTCGTTTTCATAGTTCCTTAATTTTATAGTATTGTAAGTGCTTACATAGTGTATGATATCTCATTTTCATAAAAATTGAAACTATGAATAATGGTCAAATTAACGATGCCATTTTGGGTTATTTTGCTATTACCGGTTTTAAATAGCCACAGCAAATGTCCGCTTTTATATTCCCAAAGATGTGTTATATTATGATATTGGGGTTCCAAGGTCAAAATCCTCATACAAACAGGCCTGCTTCGGATTTTGTATCTTATGACCCGAACAAGTCGGGGGTAAAGACTTTTGT
>CALDIE010000118.1 GCA_937901625.1 uncultured Lachnospiraceae bacterium | reverse complement strand
AGGGAGAGGATGCCTATGCCATCAGAGAGCGATACTGTCATTTATCGGCCATCCTTAAGTACTATAGTATCGTCCGGAAAGAACTTCCGGAAGATAAGGCTGTAGCAGCAAAACTGCGCCGGGAATATGTAAGAGCCTATCGGGCATATGATAAAAAGGGGTTTGGATGGAAAAGGCGCCTTTTTTATGCGCTAAGTATGGTTTTCCCGACGCTCTATGAGAGGGTTCGGAAGTAAATAATAAGAAGAATACCAGGGAGAGGAGCATTTCGTGGCTTCTTATAAGATCAAGAAAAGTGAGCGGCATGACTATGCCGGTTTCGGACAGAAAGTATACAGAAAGCTTCACAAGACTTTTTATCGTGTGCTTGGGAGCAGAGAAAAGGCGTATCCGTTTTACAGATCCTACCGTCATCGGAAGAAAAAGCCGGTCGGAAAGGAGAGTGTGGAGCAATATATGACGGAGGAACCGGCCTATCTGGCGGGGTTCGGACACGGTCTGGGAGCATGGCGGGCAGGATTGCTTTGCGCCGAGGCTTTCGGTTTATCATACGCTTACTCCCCGATGGTAAATGAATCCTGGGACCGGACACTTGGACTGGGTGACGGGATACCGTCTGTAAAAGAACTGGTCCGTGTCGGTTACAGAAAGGTGCGTCTTCCGTACTATCGCATGGAAAGCGCGGAAAGCAGGGAGTTGATTGCGGAAATCATCGCTTCCTATGAAGGAAAGAAGGCCATCTTTTGTAATGAGTATGAGCAATGGGCAGCCGGGAGCGAGAATATCAAGGGCGATGAGATCATACGAAAGATGTTTTGGGCATCGTCTGCAAGAAAGAATGATAAACTTCTCTATGATAAGGAGGAGGTAAGTATCGCGCTTCATATCCGCAGAGGGGATGTGAACTCCAGGCGGCAGCAGGGTGATACTTCCATGCAGATGCGGTGGCTGGAACTCTCCTACTATACCGCTGTCATGAAGACGATCCTGGATGTGAAAAGGGAGGATCAGACGATCCGGTTCTATGTTTTTTCCGAGGGCGAAGAAGCAGATTTTGAGGAACTCAGGATTCCCGGGGCTGAGATCACATATTGCCTTGGTATGAGCGCGGAGGAAAGTTTTTTACATATATGCCATGCTGATATGGTGGTGGCTGCTCCCAGTTCCTTCTCCATCGAGGCAGGGGCGATCAATAAAAACCTCAAGATCGTACCCGATAAGGAGTGGTTGACTTATCCGAAGACAAGCGAGTGGCTCACCCTTCCGGAGGACGGATACATAGATGAAAACAGCGCAAAGGCCATAAGAGAAGCATTGTCAAGGGAGTGATGGATTTATGTCCTATTTAAAGAAGTTAAATTATCTCTTAAGTGACAGATTAAAACGGAAACTATTCCTGGTACTGATCTTTATCATCATCGGTTCGGCATTGGAACTGCTGGGGATTTCCATCCTCCTCCCGATCATCAATCTTGCGGTGGATGTGGAACACGCAGACGACAATATGGTCTATAAGATCGTAACCGACATTACCGGTGCGACGGACTTCAGAAGCACCTTTGTGGTGCTCTTAGTGATCACGATCGTCGTCTATTTTGCCAAGAACGCTTATCTGGCGTGGATGAACGCGTACAATGAAAAATACGCCAACGATGTAAAACGGTACCTGGCGACCAGACTTATGAAAGCCTACATGAAGGAGCCTTATCCCTTTTTCTTAAACCACAATTCTTCGGATATTATACGTAGTGTCAATAACGATACGTCGAATGTCTTTCAGGTAGTCAACAATCTGGTGCAGGTGGCCTCTCTGTCACTGACGACATTGGCGCTGGTCATCTATCTCGGTTGTACAAATGTAAAACTTACCCTTATCGTGACAGCCCTGTTGGGAATCTGCGTACTCTACATCTTCTTCAGACTCCGCCGGGTGACCAGACGGTGGGGAGAACAGGTGCAGCGTAAGAACGGACGCCTGATCCGTTATGTCCAACAGGCGTTTGAGGGGATCAAGGAGATCAAGATCTTAAACTCCGAAGCGTATTATACAGAGATATACGATACGGAATACGCAGAGATGGCAAAACTGCAGTTAAAGAGTAAACTCGTGGGAACCTTACCCAAGTACATGATCGAGTTTGTCAGTGTGGCCGGGATCCTGACCTATCTTTCCTATGTGATCATAACGGATCAGGATTATACCACGCTCGTGGCGCAGATGGCGATCTTTGCCGTGACGGCTTTTAAACTGCTTCCGTATGTAAATTCCATCTATAACTATATGAATACCGTTGTTTATCACCGGGCTTCGATCGAACTGGTCTATCGGGATATCCGGATGGCGGAGGGGGACGCGGACGGGGATAAGAAGGGGGAAGCGGAGAATGAGAAGACAACTCTTCCCTTTGAAAAGGAGATCCGTGCAAGCGGGGTTTGCTTTGCTTATGACGGAAGTCAGAGGGATGTGGTACGCGATGCGAATGTAACGATCAAAAAGGGCGAATCCGTGGCCTTTATCGGGCCTTCCGGTCAGGGAAAGACAACGATGGCGGATCTGATCCTTGGTCTGTTAACTCCGCAGGAAGGGGATGTTACGGTAGACGGTGTGCCGATCGGAAGCAATATCCGCGGCTGGCACGATCACATAGGATATATACCGCAGTCGATCTATCTGACGGATGACAGCATACGAAACAACATTGCCTTTGGTATACCGGCAAAAGAGATCGATGACGAGCAGGTCTGGAAGGCGTTACAGGATGCGCAGCTGTCAGACTTTGTAAAAGGACTGGAAAAGGGACTGGACACCGAGGTAGGTGAGCGTGGAACGAGACTTTCCGGCGGACAGCGTCAGAGGATCGGGATCGCGAGAGCCCTTTACCGCAATCCGGATGTGCTGGTCTTTGACGAGGCGACCTCGGCGCTTGATACGGCTACCGAGACCGAAGTCATGAATGCCATCAACGCTCTCCACGGGACCAAGACGATGCTGATCATCGCGCATCGTCTCTCGACGATCGAAAAATGCGATAAGGTATATAAGGTAGAAGATCAGAAGGTACTCCCGCAGATTCTGCCTTAGAAATTAGACTACCCCGAACATTGGACCCCTTCGAAGGAGCCAACCGTCTGGC
>CALDIE010000117.1 GCA_937901625.1 uncultured Lachnospiraceae bacterium | reverse complement strand
TCTGGGAATTGCCGGCGGCAACGGAGAGGGGATATTGATCAAGAAGGGCGTCGTAGTTAAGAAACTCCCGGAGAGCGAATTATTGCCGACGCTTCGTTATGAACTGGAACATTGGGGAGAATAGAATGAACATAATGAATAATGAGCAGGGAACAAGCTTTCGGGAAGCATTTGAAGGTTGCGGTTTAAGCGATGAAATGATGGATTTCATCGGCGATGTCACCGTAAAACGCATAGTATTTAACCGAAACGCGAAACAGGTCAGGATCTATATTTCATATGATCGTCTGATCAAGAAAAAGCATATCTATGCGGTAGAAAGAGAACTTAACAGACATCTGTTTTCCCCTCAGGGATTACAGGCGTTCATCATTGAACGGTATGAGCTGGCCGATCGGTATACGGCGGCTTTTATTCTGGAACAATATTATGATTCTATCCTTTTAGAGCTCGAACAGTATGACAAAGCGCTGCATGCGATCCTTCGCAAGTCGGAGCCTTATTTTGACGGGGATATTCTGGTAATCCCTTTGCAGGATACGTTTGTCGTACACAGTAAAGAGGAGACGATCGAGGAGATATTTGACAATATCTTTGACGGGCGTTTTGGCAGAAAAGTCGAATTCCGTATTGAGTATTACGAACCCTCCGAGACGAAGCATAAGATTTTTACCGAAGGTAAGATTGCCAGAAGGCTGGCAGAGATCAGTCATATTGACCCGGCTATGATCCCGGAGGATGTGGATCCGGAAACCGGTGAGATCTTAAGTCTTTCCCCGGTCGTTTCGTTTGATCCGACCTTAGAGTTAAGTCCGGAGTCTGTCCGGGATTATGCAGATGAAGATGATGATGAGGATGAGGAAGAATTTTTGGATGTAAGCGATGAGGTGCTTGATGAAGACGGCAACGCCATTGACTTTACCAGAGCGGCTAAGAAAACGGTGGGCGCTAAACGTTCTGCAGGATCCAAGAATTCATCGACAACGCCCAAAGACCCTTTAAAGATGACCAACGATCCCGATGTGTTGTTCGGGAGAAATTATGATGAAAAGATTTCTTTAATCTCGATCGATCAGGTCAACGATGATATCGGAAAGGTAAGCATCCAGGGCGAGATCATTTCGATGGAAGAAAGAGAGCTCCGTTCCGGGAAAATCCTGGTTAAGTTCGCCATGTCCGATTATACCGATTCCATTAATGTTAAGATGTTTCTTGAAAAGGAAACGGCGCCCTTATTTACACAGCGGATCCGGGTAGGAATGTTTGTGAAAGTACAGGGAAGTGCCTATATGGACACCTTTGATCACGAGATCGAGATGAAACAGGTCTCAACGATCTCGACCTGCCAGGACCTTCGTGAAAAAAGAAAAGACTACGCACCCATAAAAAGAGTGGAACTCCATTGTCACTCCCAGATGAGCGACATGGATGCCGTATCGGACGTGGCCGATCTGATCGCACAGGCTAAAAATTTCGGACATGAAGCCCTTGCGATCACCGATCACGGCGCTGTGCAGGGATTTACGGAAGCGTTTCACGCACTCGATAAAAACGATCCCTTTAAGATGATCTACGGCTTAGAGGCCTATATCGTTGACGATGACAGACATATGGCCACAAACAGCAAGGGGCAGTCTCTGGACGGTACCTTTGTTGTGTTTGATATAGAGACGACCGGTTTTTCGGCAACTCATGATAAGATCATTGAGATCGGCGCGGTCAAGGTGGTAAACGCCTCGATCACGGAGCGTTTTTCCGAATTGATCAATCCGGGGATCCCGATCCCTTTTGAAATCGAAAAACTGACCAGTATCAATGATGAGATGGTACGCGATTGTGAGACCATCGAGACGATCCTGCCTAAGTTTTTAGAGTTTTGCAAAGGCTCTGTACTGGTAGCTCACAATGCGAATTTCGATACATCCTTTATCCGCGAAAAATCCGCGCAACAGGGACTTGAATATGATTTTTCCTATGCCGATACGATGGAGATGGCTCGTTTTACCCTGTCGGATCAGATCGGTAAATATACACTGGATTCCGTTGCGAAGGCTTTAAACGTCGATCTGGGACATCATCACCGTGCCGTTGACGATGCGGAATGTACGGCGGGTATCTTTATTGAATTTGTGAAGCGCTTTAAGGAACAGGGAATAGGGGATCTGGATGCGCTTAATGCTATGGGCGTGTTATCGGATAAGGCGATCGCAAGACTTTACGCGCATCACGCGATCCTTTTGGCGAAGAACGAGATCGGGCGAAGAAACCTCTATCGTCTGGTTTCCATGTCACATTTGAGATTCTTTAACCGTAATCCGAAGATCCCAAAGAGTCTGATCACTCAATACAGAGAAGGTCTCATCATCGGCAGCGGCTGTAATCATGGCGAGATCTTTTCTGCGCTCGGAGAGCGCAGGAGCGAAGCGGATATATTAAAACTGGCAGAGTTTTATGATTATCTGGAGATCCAGCCCGTGGCAAATTATCTTCCGCTTATCGACGATCCGAGAACGGAATATATCACCTGCAGGGAAGATATCGAAGACATCAACCGGCGTATCGTCAAACTCGGTGAGATGACCGGAAAGCCGGTTTGCGCGACCGGCGATGTTCATTATTGCAATCCCGAGGATGCTATCTATCGAAGGATCGTTCTGTCCGGTAAGAAGATGGACAAAGAGGATTATATTTCCGACAGCAAATTCTTTATGAATACGGAGGAAATGCTCGAAGAATGCGCTTATTTAGGCTCCGATAAGGCCATAGAGGTGGTGATCACAAATACGAACCGTATCGCGGATATGTGCGACCGAATCACGCCGGTACGACCGGATAAGTGCCCGCCCGTGATCCCGGATTCCGATAAGACACTCCGTGAGATCTGCTATCGTAAGGCTCATGAGATGTATGGAGAAAACCTCCCCAAGATCGTAGAAGATCGATTGGAGAGAGAGTTAAAATCCATCATCGGAAACGGCTTTGCCGTTATGTATATCATTGCGCAAAAACTGGTTTGGAAGTCGGTGGAAGACGGCTATCTGGTAGGATCCAGAGGTTCCGTAGGATCATCGTTTGTGGCGACTATGGCCGGGATCACCGAAGTTAATCCGCTTTCTCCGCATTATTATTGCGAAAAGTGCCACTATGTTGACTTTGATTCCGATGAGGTTAAGGCGTACGCTGGTAAGGCCGGCTGTGATATGCCGGATAAGATCTGTCCTGATTGCGGCGCTAATCTTAAAAAAGACGGATTTGATATTCCCTTTGAGACCTTCCTTGGCTTTAAGGGAGATAAGGAGCCGGATATCGACCTTAATTTCTCCGGTGAGTATCAGTCCAAGGCGCATAAGTATACGGAAGTAATCTTTGGCGCGGGGCAGACGTACCGTGCCGGAACGATCGGTACCCTGGCGGAAAAGACAGCCAGAGGCTATGTATGGCACTTTTATGAAGATCAGGGGATCAAAAAGAGAGGAGCGGAGTTAGACCGTCTGGCGCGGGGGTGCATCGGCATCCGAAGGACCACAGGTCAGCACCCCGGTGGTATTATTGTGTTGCCCGTAGGAGAGGATATCAATTCCTTTACGCCGACACAGCATCCGGCTAATGATATGACAACGGATATCGTAACCACGCACTTTGATTACCATTCTATTGACCATAACCTGTTAAAGTTAGATATCCTCGGACACGATGATCCGACCATGATCCGTATGTTGCAGGATTTAACCGGCCTTGATCCGGTTACGATCCCTTTGGATGATAAAAAGGTTATGAGCCTTTTCCAGTCAACGGAGGCATTAAATATCACCCCCGATCAGATCTATGCATGGTCGGACAGGAAAAAGGAACTGCCCAGGACAGCCGCTCCCACTCCGGAGGAATACCACAGGCTGCTTGCCGGGGCAATCAAACAAGGCGACGATGCGGTGATCTTTTCCATCTCCTCCTCCATGTCCTCCGCCTTCAGCAACTGCTCCATGGCAGCGATGGGTCTGGGTAATCCAAAGATCAAGGTCATTGGCGTGGGCGGCGCCGGAAACAACGTGGTCAACCGCATGATTGACGCCGACGTTCAGGGTGTCGACTTCATTGCCGTCAATACAGATAAACAGGACCTGAATAAATCCCGTGCTCCCCAGAAGCTCCAGATCGGCGAAAAGATCACCGGAGGCATGGGAGCGGGTTCCACGCCCGATATCGGGCG
>CALDIE010000116.1 GCA_937901625.1 uncultured Lachnospiraceae bacterium | reverse complement strand
ATCCGATCGCTTCATATTCCGAGTGGGACAGACTCTCGATCGCCAGGATCACGTTCTGTTCCCGGCGCTCGGATTCCTCCTGCTCTTCATTCACCGAACGAGTCATCTCCAGCCCCACAACGGTAGCGCCATACTCACACAAAATGATATCATCTATATCATAGGAGTCATTTTGCTTGTATATAAAGAGTGTTCCAAGACGCTCCCCCGCGATATCGATCGGACTGACCATCGCCTGATAGGTCTTGATCGACTCAGCGTTATCTTTGTTTTGCCCGGCAAGGATATGTTCATCTTCAAATCCCAAAGTATGTAAGAATATATTTTCCTTTGTAGATAATACGGATAAAAACCGATCATTTAAAGCCGGGTCGATCAGATCTCCCACTTGATCTGTAATGATCCCCCCGAGCGGATCGGTCATACTGTTTCCCGCTGCACCCAACACTTTTCCTCTTCGGCTTAATACGATAACATGGGACGCAAGGATTTCCTGCATCACCTGACAAATATCATTAAAAACAACCTTACTTGAAGAATTGTTATGTAACAACCTCCCTATCTTTCTGGTCTTATCCAACAATAATATACTGCTCATCTGTATCCCTCTGTTCTGTTCCCTGTACGGAACCAATCATGATCACTATACTGTCAACGCCTATTACTCTTCGGCTAAAACCGCGTCCTTCATAAAACCACAGGTTTCATTCATGCAAACGAATTTGCTGCCTTTTCGAAGCAGCAAGCCTCCGCAATCCGGACAGGTCTCCTTGGTCGGCATCTGCCATACCATAAAATCACAGGCAGGTATATCTTCACATCCGTAATACCGCCTTCCCTTCTTGGTCATCCGGATCACAATATCCTTTCCGCATTTCGGGCACTTCACGCCGATCTTTTCAAAATATGCCTTGGTATTCTTACACTCGGGAAATCCCGGACAAGCCTGGAATTTACCGTGAGGTCCGTACTTGATCACCATGGGGCGTCCGCATAATTCGCAGAGTTCACCGGATTCTTCATCCCTGATCTCAATCCTTGCCATCTCCGCTTCGGCTTTCTTTACCGACGCTTCCAGATCCGGATAGAAATTCTCCACGATCGTCTTCCACTTGATCTCGCCCAATTCCACATCATCGAGAAGTTTTTCCATGGTAGCGGTAAAGTTCACATCCACGATGGAAGGGAACTCTTCCAACATCACCTGGTTAACAACCTCTCCCAACTCGGAAACAAAGATATTTTTCTTTTCTTTTAAAATATATCGTCTTGCAAGGATGGTCGTGATGGTCGGAGCATAGGTACTCGGACGGCCTATCCCCAGATCCTCAAGTGCGCGTACCAAAGACGCTTCCGTATAGTGAGCAGGCGGCTGGGTAAAGTGCTGTTTTTTATCCAGACTTTCAAAGGTAAGAACGCTGTCTTCCTTTAACTCCTTTAAGATAAAGGAATTCTCCCCCTTGGAGTCTTCGTCGTTGGTATATACTCTCATAAAGCCGTCAAAGCGAACGGAAGACGCCGCCGTCGTAAACTGGATCCCCGAAGCCTGAAACTTAACGGACATGGTATCATATACCGCCGGTGCCATCTGGCTGGCGGCAAAGCGCTTCCAGATCAACTGATACAAACGATACTGGTCTCTTGATAACGAATCTTTTACCTTCTCAGGTAAACGGGTTAATTCCGTCGGGCGGATCGCCTCATGCGCATCCTGAATCTTCTTGCCATCCTTCTTAACGTTTACTTCCTTCTGTGTATAGGCATCCCCATACACAGCGGCGATAAAACTTTTTGCCATGGCAAGAGCCTCATCCGATACACGAATGGAATCGGTACGAAGGTAAGTGATCAGACCTACGGTTCCCTGCCCCTTGATGTCTACGCC
>CALDIE010000115.1 GCA_937901625.1 uncultured Lachnospiraceae bacterium | reverse complement strand
CGCTCTTCCGATCTGTCTTTGTCTGTCACGGCCAGCACAACGCCTGCCGGAAGTCCGATCAGGTACCCGAACAAGGTAGACAATACCACAATGATCAGTGTATCTTTAAGACCTCCCAGTATCATGAGGATCTCCTGCTCACTCAGCATATCCATCCACCTCCACTACACCAAGATCCTTCTCCCTGAAATACGCAATGATCTTATCCGCCACTTCCTTCTCTTCCGGAAGCTGCAGGATCATCTCGCCCTCCGCTTTCCCGTTTACCGTACGGGTATCCGCGTACAGGATATTGACCGGACGCTTTAACTCCAGGATGATATTGCCGATGATCGGCTCGTACGCACTCCTTCCGTTAAATGTAACTCGGACCATACGCTCCGACTGCATCCTGCGAATATGGGCGCTTCCGCTGAATACAAGTTTCTTAGCCTCCTCGGTCTTGGGGGAACGAAAGAGTTCCTCCACCGTTCCTTTCTCAACCAGATGTCCGTGATTTAATACCGCCACATGGGAGCAGATTTCCTGAACCACGCTCATCTCATGTGTGATGACCACGATCGTGATCCCGTATTTCCGGTTGATCTCCTTTAACAGAGCCAGAATGGATTTTGTTGTCTGCGGATCCAATGCGCTCGTTGCTTCGTCACATAAAAGGATTTCCGGTTCGGAAGCCAGAACTCTTGCGATCGCCACGCGCTGCTTCTGTCCGCCGGAGAGCTGTGAGGGATATGCCTTAGCCTTCTCTTTTAGCCCTACCGTCTCCAGATATTCAAGCGCCTTCTCTCTCGCTTCCTTTTTCTTTACTCCCGCGATCTCCATCGGGAAAGTAACATTGTCCACAACGTTTCTCTGCATCAGAAGATTGAAATGCTGGAAGATCATTCCGATCTTTCTGCGCTCCTCCCGAAGGAATCTGTCCTCCAACTCCGGAAGGTTCTTTCCGTTCACCCTGACGATCCCGGATGTCGGACGTTCCAACAGGTTCATACACCTGACCAGGGTGGATTTACCCGCCCCGGAAAGGCCTATGATCCCGTATATATCACCCTTGGCAATCTCCAGATTGATATCTTCCAAGGCTTTGACCTCTCCCTCCGCGGAGGAAAATACCTTATTCAATTTTTCAATCTGTATGATATTCTCTGCCATTTGTACATAAACCCCACGATCCACCTTAGTTAAAAGGTACTACGGCGCCATCATAGGTATCATTGATGTACTGTACGATCACATCAGAGGTCAAAACATCTACCAGTGCACGGATCTTTTCATCATTCTCATGACCTTCTTTTACGGCAATGATGTTTACATAGGTTTCTGCGGCCTGGGAATCGGAAGACTCATAAGCCAGTGAATCCTGACCAACGGAAAGTCCTGCTTCCAATGCGTAGTTACCGTTTAATACAACGAAAGCCGCATCGGGGATCGCATCCTTAACGCTCTCTGCTGCCAGCTCAACGATCGTGATGTCCTTGCTGTAAGACTCTACATCGTTTACGGTTGCCGTAAGACCTGCACCCTCCTTCAGTGTCAAGATACCGTTTGCCTCCAGCAGAAGCAATGCTCTTGCCTCATTTGTTGTATCATTGGGTACTGCGATCTCATCACCGTCAGCAAGGTCGTCCAAAGAAGCCTTGGTTCCGGGATAGATCCCGAAAGGCTCGTAGTGAATGCCGCCTGCATTTACAAGATGTGTTCCCTGCTCCTCATTGAAAGAGTTTAAGTAAGGAATATGCTGGAAGTAGTTTGCGTCAAACTCTTCTGCCTCTACCACATTGTTGGGCTGCACATAATCATCAAAGATGGTTACCTGAAGATTCCATCCCTGCTCGGCCAGGATCGGCGCTGCCTGCGCGAGGATCTCGGAATGAGGTGTCTGGCTGGCAGCCACTGTAATGGTTCCTTTGCTCTCAACCGTATTCTCCGCCTGTGCTGCGCTATCCTGTGTGGCTGCAGCCTCGGTTGTGCTTGCGTTTGTTGTTTCAGATGCGGCCGAAGCCGTCGAAGCATTGCCGGCAGATGCCGAATTGCCGCATCCCGTAAGGAAACTTCCCGCAAATGCTGTTGCTGTTAACAGTGCCAATGTCTTTTCCGCAAATGTCTTTTTCATAGTTTTTTCTCCTTTCGTTCCGGCATTCTCCCTATGCCGGATCATCCTTTCTTTTTTTCTTTTCTCCTTTTTTGGTTTCCCCGTTTCGATCCGGGCACTTGTCTTACCTGTCTCTCTCGGGTATGTTTCGGATTATGTCACAATCCGTTTCATCCGTAAAATACTGAAAACTTATCATCTGCTATAAGAAAAACTTATAGCATCCTTTCGGTAATCCCATAAAAAGAATACCGGAAGGGCACAAAAAAACCGCCACCCATACTTTGTACGGATGGCGGCATGCAATGATCAGCCTCATTCTATACAGCCTTAATATGGATCAGACAGCCTTTAAAATCTCCCCAGAGATTATCCATAAGAATACCGGCCTGCATCAGGGTATCACCGTAATATGTTCTCTCCCTCGCGGAAACGCTTGCTCCGGGAGCGGCGTCCTTTGAATATCCGAAACTTACCTCTTCCCCGGTATTTATATCAAAGCGGCAGAGCCTGTACTGCTTCTTCGGATCCAGCCCCTGAAGTCTGATCTTAGCGGAATGACGATTGGGCCGGTTGATCACCTGAATATAGGTTAGCAACGCCTCTGTCTTTTGCTTATCAACGATCATGTAGGCATCGTGATAATGATTCTCTCCGTAGGATGCCAGACGATAGTAATCTCCGTTTGCCACAAGCATGTGATACTTATGATACATCTCCACCTGCTTCGGGATCATATTCCGGTCTTCCTCCGAAATCTTTGTTATATCGAGTTCGTAACCAAAGGTTCCGGCCAGCGCCACATACCCTCTTGTCTCAAAAGGTGTCACTCTTCCCACCGTATGATTCGGACAGTCACTTACATGTGCTCCCATGGAGGAAAGCGGATAGATCAGGGCTGTGCCTTCCTGGATGGAAAGACGCTCGATGGCGTCCGTATCATCCGAGCACCAGATCTGCGGGCTGTAATAGAGCATACCGGGATCAAAACGAGCTCCACCTCCCGAACAATTTTCGAGCAAAAGGTGCGGGTAGCGACTGATCAGCCTCTCCTGTAACTCATACACGGCAAGAACATAGCGATGGCAGAGCTCACCCTGTCGATCTGCCGGCAGAGCAAGGCTTCCCAGATCCGCCAGCTGACGGTTCATATCCCATTTTACGTATTCGATATTCGCGCTGTCTAAAACAGCTGCCACACGGTTAAAGATCTCCTCCCGAACTTCTTTTCTTGTCAGATCCAGAACATATTGATTTCTGCAAAGTCCCGCTTCTCTGTCCGGTATGGCGATGGCCCAATCGGGATGTTCTCTGTAGAGATCCGAATCCGGAGAGATCATTTCCGGCTCAAACCAGATACCGAACTTCAGACCAAGCGCGTTTACCTGATCCACCAGATTCTTTAAACCGCCTTTCAGTTTATCTTCATTGACAAACCAGTCCCCCAACGCGCGGTTGTCATCACAACGGTTTCCGAACCACCCGTCATCCATCACCAGCATCTCTATACCGTATTTTGCGGCGTCCTTCGCGATCGCAAGGAGCTTGGTTTCATCAAAGTTAAAATATGTTGCCTCCCAGTTGTTGATGAGGATGGGGCGTGTCTTATCCTTGTATTCACCGCGGATCAGATGCCGTCTGTAAAGGTCGTGGTAAGTTCTGGACATCTCTCCCAGTCCTTGTTCGGAATACGTAAGGATCACTTCAGGCGCCTGAAATTCCTCACCGGTCTCCAGTTTCCAACAGAAATCCTCCGCATTAATTCCGATCATGGCGCGGACATTATCAAACTGCCCCTTGTATACCATACCGGTAAAGTTGCCGGAATAAACCAGGTGAAAACCGTACACTTCACCCGTCTGCTGCGTCGTTCCCTTTGTAAGCAGCCCAAGAAAGGGATGGTGCTGGTGGGATGATTCTCCGCGTATGGAGGAAACACCCTGGAAGCCGTAGTTGACGGGGTTGCGGCTGATATGACGCTCCCTCGCCCAGGAGCCATGCATCGTCAGCAATTCAAAATCCTTATCATCCATATCCAGCGAAGCCGAAAGAACTTTGGTCAGGTATACCGCCTCGTCTCCGGCATTGCGCACCTTTACGGAACGGGCAATGGCGTCGCTGTCTTCAAAAATACTGTAATACAGATCGGCTTCCACACCCGTCACCGTATCCCGCAGTGTTATGATCAGCGTCTGCGCGTTGTCACCAAAGGTCGCGGGAAGTCCTTCCAAAGCAGGCTTTCCGTTAAGGATCTCATAGCGCACAAATCCTAACTCCAATGCACTGTGACCTTTTTGCGTCTGTACGCTGATACAGTCCTCTCTGAAATCGCCGATACCATGTGTCGGATACTCCATCGGGAAGGAATCCAGAAAGCTCAGTTTATCCCTGGCATTCCTGGACGGTACATAAGGCGCTTCGTAAATCCTTGTCAGGTAGGAAAGATCCGTATCCGAAATCTTTTTCCCATAATATGCGTGACCGATATATCCAAAGGCATCAACCAGCGCGATACAATACGACGTATTATTTGTATCCAGTTTAAAGATCTTTTCGTTCTCAAAAAATTGAATCCCCATAGTCTACCCTTTCTTCTGTCAGTTAATAACTTCCCTGCAGATATTGGATTTCCAACTGTTCCTTTAGTGCCTGCGAAGAGGAGATCTCCTCTCCGAAAATATCTCCCGACGCCAGTCGTATCGTTACCGGAAGATCCTTTTCCAGGAAAAATCCGTTATCCGAAAAGATCGCGTCGGCGCTCTTTAAGTCCACAAATACAAACGGAGTAAAGGTGGAAGACCGGAGCGTGATCTCAAAGTTTCCTTCCTCGTCCCGGATCACATCCGTCTCAATCTCCGCTGCTTTCAGGTTCATATGCTTATACGGTACAAAGGTCGCGTATTCCGTATGCGCATATCCGTTGCCGAATCCAAACTCAGCCTTTGCGTACAGATTCCGTTCCCCGTATTTTTCCAACTGTCTGGAAAAATCATGTTCATGGAACTGTGCCACCCTTCCGCTGTAGGATCTGGAATTCTGTATAAAATGAACGACTTCTCCCTTATCCACATCGCAAAGAGTCACTTTTACATCCACATTCATATCCGTAAGAGTATCATTAACGGCCCAGCTCTTAACCACTCCGTCCTCCGCCAGAATACTGCCGGCCACGGGAGAATAGAACCTCTTTGCCATATAATGGAGCGCCTTCCAGCGATCATAATAATCAATACTCGACCAGGATGCCACCGGCCAGTTGTCGTTTAACTGCCAGTACAGGGCGCCCATACAGCGGCCTCTGTTCCTCCTGAAATGCTCAACACCGTACTTGATCGCGATTCCCTGAAGGATCTGACTGATGTAAAGAAGGCTCTTAAAGTCCTTCGGGTAGCGGAAATTCTCCGAAATATAATATAGGATCTTTCCGTTTGCCCATCCGTTTTTCTGATGGCTTTCCATCACCGGCGAGAAGATATTCTGATTATCTTCATCCGCATACGCCCGAACGGTCTTGACGCACGGGAACGACTGGAACCCGAATTCCGAACAGAAGCGGAAGAAGTGCTTGCGGTATTCCGTAAAAGGTTTCTGTCCGTGCCATACTTCCCAGTAGTGCGCATCGCCCCTGTTTTCATCGTCCGGAGCATCTATACAGCCGCCGGAAGAAGGCGACGACGGCCAGTAAAAAGTCGTATCATCGTTTTCCCTGACGGTCTTTGGCAAAAGATACTCAAACATCTTAAGATAATCGGCTCTTAAGTATGCGGACTCCTTCTGGAAATCCGGCCAGTGACTCCATCCGGACTCAATCTCATTATTGCCGCACCAGAGACCGAGACAGGCATGGTGGCGAAGGCGCGTAACATTGTCCCTTGCTTCCGCCACTATATTTTCTTCCATCTCTTCCGTCAAATCGTATACATTGCAGGCATACATCAAATCCTGCCATACCACAATGCCGTATTCATCACAATAATCATAAAACGCATCCGAAGGATAATATCCTCCGCCCCATACACGCAAACAGTTAAAGTTGGCTCTTGCGGCTGCCGCGACCATGGTATGGATACGATCCTTATCTATGTAGGAATAGATCGCGTCTTCGGGTATATAGTTTGCTCCCATGGCAAACATTTTCTTTCCGTTAATTACGAAACAGAATTCCTCACCGTAGGCATCCTTTTCCCGGCTGACCGTTAGTGTGCGAAGACCGATCCGGTATGTCCTCTTATCGTAGATCCTTTCGGCCTTTCTGACGCGGATGTCTATTTCGTAGAGCGGATGATCTCCCATCCCGTTCGGCCACCAGAGCTCCGGTGAGCGGATCTGTATCTCGATCTCGTTTTCGCCTCTTTCCCCGCATCCGATTCCCTGTTCCGGGATCCTTGTCATCCTGGTAACCGTCTTTTCTCCGCTAACGGAGATTTCCAATTCCACCGGGATCGTATCAATATACTCTACGATCGGATCAATAAAGAGGGTTACATTTCCGTTGTTATGCTCCTGTCGGATATACACTTCATTTAACTTGGCCTTGGAATAACATTCCAAAAAGACTTCCCGGAAAATCCCCATATCCGGGAGCTGGGGACCCCAGTCCCATCCAAACATCGAATGTGCTTTTCTTAAATACTGGTTTCCCTTTAAAGCTCCGGAGGCGATATAGCCGATCTCTTTATGCTCCTCCGGTTCATACTCCTCGATATACTTCATGGGAGAATGAAAACGGATCTTTAACTCATTCGCTCCCATGCGGAGTTTGTTCTTTACCGGATAACGATAGGTTCTGTGCATATTTTCAGTATGCCGGAAAAGTTCTCCGTTTAAATAAATGTCGGCAATCGTATCCAGTCCGTAAAATACAAGATCGATCCTTTCTTCCTGCATCTGCTCTCCGTTTACGGAGAAATTGCATACAAACTCATAATCTTTATCAAACAGCGGCCGCAAAAGCTTTTCGTTCTCCCCGTAATAAGGATCCGCGATCTCCCCGGCATCCAGCAGCACGGACAGTACGGAACCCGGCGTCTGCGCGTCGTACCAGACATCGCTGCCGGCTTCTCTCATCTTCCATTCATTCTCACAAAGATTTGTTTTGATCATCGTTTCCTTAAACCTTTCCCGTCTCCCTTTTCGCTTTCCCTGCCGTTCTCACAGAAAGTCGAAAGGTTTTTTACTGTCAGAGTGTAAAAAATTCATACACAGATAGGCCATTCGAAGAGATACTTTCTCCTCTCGAAGGATCCTTCGAACTTCCTCTTTGTCAGCCGTCAATACCTCTATCGTCTCTGTATCCTCCGGCTTTCTCTCTTTTGCCGATCCGTCCGCATACCCGAATACCACGGTGCATGCTTCGTCTGTATATCCGGCTCCCATATAAAACGGCCGACTCCAGGCCTTTTCCTCCGGATGATAAACCGTAAAGTCGTAACCGGTTTCTTCCTTCATCTCTCGAACAGCCGCCTCGCCGGCGCTCTCCCCCGCATCGATCAGACCCGCCGGCAGTTCGTAAAGGTAATCCCCGACCGGATATCTGTACTGTCTGATCAGTACGATCCGTTCCGGGTTTTCTTTAAGGACGGGATAGATTACCACGCCTTCCGGCTTCTCTTCGCCGGTGCGTACCTTGATACGGTCTTCCGGATTTCTGGAGACAAAATAATAATCAAATGCCCTGCCGGTATCCGTAAG
>CALDIE010000114.1 GCA_937901625.1 uncultured Lachnospiraceae bacterium | reverse complement strand
AATATTGGTGAGTATATGAAATCCGGGTGGATAAGGTTTATTATTGGCAGTGAGGTATACTACAAGGTGTTTTTTACAGAAGTTTTAGGATATCTGATTATATTATTGCTTGAATACAAAAAGATTAAAAAATTATCGATGGATGAAGCACTAAAGAATGTGGAATAAAATCCTTGTGAGTGATATTATATAACTCAGGCAAAGATATGTCTATCCATTGGCAAAGCATAGTTGGAGTCAGATACTTATTTTTGCATAAATTTTGGTCGCATATAATTAACTATGAGGAGATATTTATGAAAGCTATATCCACAAACAAAGCACCGGCAGCGATAGGTCCTTATTCACAGGGGTATATACATGGGGGATTTTTTTACGGATCGGGACAAATTCCTGTGGATCCGGCATCGGGAGAAGTCGTGAAGGGAGGAATTGCAGAGCAGACAAGCAGAGCCTGCGAGAATGTGGGTGCGCTGCTTGAGGCTGCAGGAATTGGATTTGATAAGGTTATAAAGACAACCTGCTTTATCAGTGATATGGGCGACTTTGGTGAGTTTAACGCTGTGTACGAAAAGTATTTTATTTCAAAGCCTGCCAGAAGCTGTGTGGCTGTAAAGACTTTACCGAAGAATGTTCTTTGTGAAGTGGAAGTGACAGCTTATGCAGGTGATAAGTAAAAGGAGTCTGATCGGAGCATGAAAAAAGAGATAGTCAGATGTGTCATGGGGATGACCGGAGTTTTATTCCTTAGCGGATGCAGTGCCTTTTCGCCGGATGTTCATCCGCAGGAGGTGCCGGAAGCCGGGGTGGTTACGGTCTCGGGGGATGTAACAGAAGCAACGACGGTACCCGATGCTTTTGCAACGGACGGGGCAGTACAGGCAGAGGCAGCACAGGCAGAGGTAACGGAGGCGCCGGAGGTAACGTCTGAGCCGGAACATTCGTATGAAAAGGAATATCCCGTGTTCTATTATGAACTGGAGAGGGAGTCTATTAACGAAGCCGTTACGGAAGTGATCAAGGAGGATCTTGCGCCGGAATTTGAAGAGGCTGATATTTCGATCCCGTATTGCAATCTCGGATACATCGAGTACCTTGAAAACGGTAATCCTCTGGTTTGGGGATATTACAGCCTGATGAACTACGATGCGATAGAAGGAAGTACCACATTGCAGACATTAAGCGGCGGAACGGATCTCGGACGCATGGAGATGACGCATGACGAGAACGGATATATCGTCACCGACTACTGGAAAGTGGATTCCGGACAGGGCGGTGAGAATACTATGGAAGCTATGTGTGCGGGCTATCCGGACGCGCTCGATTACTGGCTGGACTCGCAGTGGAGGTCCGAGGCGATCCGCAAGGGATTTTTAACCCTCTACATCTGCCGGAATGATCTGGACTTTGATTCCTATCAGGATTACGGTTGGGATCCGGTATACCTTTTCGACCCCAATGAGGATGGAAGAGAGGGTTTTGATCCTGTGGGAACCTATACGGAAGTGTACTCTGATGCGGAAGAGACAGATATGTACGGACAGCCGCTTGAGGATCCTTCCTGTGAACTGACGGTTACCTATAATGAACAAAGGGGCTGCTATGAAGTCGAAGTCGGGATCGAGCGTCTGACGGTTCAGGATATAAGTATCGGCATGTATAAGGACAAGTCTCTTGTATTTGTGGAGGCGGACGCCGCAGGAAATCCCATGGTATGGCAGTTAACCTGCGACGGAGAGTACTACAAGTTGATCGTTGTGACTTCCGCATGGAGTCTGTTGGAGGAGGGTACAACCTTTACCTTCACAAAATAAGAGCAAAGACTTTTGACCCAAATATCATCATTATTTAAATATTGAATGTAAAAAAAGACTGTCGCAGCGATTCGTTACGACAGTCTTTTTTTGATTTTTCCTTAATGCCCGGTCTAAAGAGATGCGGGCTAACGGATAATTGATCAGCCTACATGATGGAGATGGAAGCCGTTCCCACAAAATACGCGATCAAAACCACATGGATCGCAAGGATCAAGGGAAAACCGTAGCGGAAATACCAGTGCCTGGTCTTATGGTGAAAGAGGAACATACCGAGTGTCCCGCCGAGGCTTCCGCCAAAGATCGTCAGAACAAAGAGTGTATGCTCCGGAATGCGCCAGGCATGTCTGGCGGCTCTCCATTTATCGATTCCCATCGCGGCAAAGGCTGCGATATTAATGCAGGCAATATAGATTAAGAGGATAGTAACAACCTTCATCTTGGCTCCGATCTGTACTTAGTCTGAATAGTGGTGCAAAACGGACCGGAAACGGATTAGTTTCCCTTCTTCTCCAGTTCCTGGTGCTTCATGCCGCGCACCTTGCTTGCCAGACCAAAGAGGTTGATAAAGCCTTCGGCATCGTGGTGGTCATAGAGGTCACCGGTGGTGAAGGAAGCGATGGACTCGTTGTACAGGGAGTACGGAGAAGTCTCGCCGGCCTTGATGATGTTACCTTTGTAAAGCTTGAAGCGAACCTGACCGGTCACATACTTCTGGGTGGACTCGATGAATGCCTGGGTTGCCTCGCGAAGAGGAGTGAACCACTTGCCTTCATATACGGTCTGAGCGAAGAGGTTGCCCATATCGAGCTTGGTCTTTGTGGTCTCACGGTCAAGGATCAGCTCTTCCAACTGCTGATGTGCCTCGTAGAGGATGGTTCCACCCGGTGTCTCATACACGCCGCGGCTCTTCATACCTACTACACGGTTCTCAACGATATCTACGATACCGATACCGTGCTTTCCGCCAAGGGAGTTTAACTTGCGGATGACATCGGATACCTTCATCTTCTCACCGTTAACGGCTACGGGAACACCCTTTTCGAAATCGATGGTAACATACTCGCCTTCATCCGGAGCCTTCTCGGGAGATACACCGAGCACCAGCAGATGATCGTAGTTAGGCTCGTTTGCGGGATCTTCCAGTTCCAGTCCCTCGTGGCTGATGTGCCAGAGGTTACGGTCACGGCTGTAGGAATTATCTACGGAGAAAGGAAGATTGATGCCGTTCTTGCGGCAGTACTCGATCTCGGACTCTCTGGAATCAAAGGTCCACTTGGGATCTCTCCATGCAGCGATGATGCGAAGATCGGGAGCCAGAGCCTTGATACCCAGCTCAAAACGGATCTGATCATTGCCCTTGCCGGTAGCACCGTGGCAGATGGCCGCAGCGTTTTCCTTGCGGGCGATCTCAACCAACTTCTTGGCGATCAGAGGACGGGCCATGGATGTACCCAGCAGATATTTGTTCTCATATACGGCGTGAGCCTGTACACAGGGAACGACATACTCATCACAGAACTCATCGGTCACGTCTAAGATATAGCACTTCTCCGCGCCGCAGGACTTAGCTCTCTCCTCCAGACCGTCAAGCTCCTCTGCCTGTCCGCAATCGATGCAGACGCAGATTACTTCGTAGTCGTAATTCTCCTTTAACCAGGGAATGATGGCTGTGGTATCCAATCCTCCGGAATAAGCCAAAATAACCTTTTCCTTCATCTTTTTTTCCTCCTATAGGTTATGTTTTTATGGTGTGAGATACGCTCCTTTTAAAGGCGCATCCCGGATTTTACCGAAGGCACATATAAAATATGATGTTTCGGAAAATACTGTCGGCTTATAATATACACCAAGCATTGTGCGATTGTAAACCACATTTTCCTCGGGCTTCGCTGTCTTGGTTCTTGTTTTTTACAGGTATTGTGATAAAATAGAACGGTGTTTATTCCGCCGTGGGGTATCCCTGCCGTTAGATGACGGGAGGACATTATATTGATAACTACGGCGAGGCTTTCTGATGCGGAAGATGAGCATCTGAACAAGTCAATTGTAAAGATTTATTTATGAACAGATCCTAAGCAGTAAAACAAGATGGGAACGATAGAAATGGCGGAAACAACGGTAGCTATACGGACAATGAGAATCGAGGATTATGATAAAGTGTACGCGCTCTGGATGAGCATTCACGGATTCGGGATCCGAAGCATGGATGATTCCAGGGAAGGTATCGAGCGCTTTTTAAAGAGGAATCCGACGGCCAGCGTGGTGGCGGAGGAAAAGGGGCGTATCATCGGCGCGATCCTGTGCGGTCATGACGGGAGAAGAGGCTGCCTGTACCATGTATGTGTGGCGGAGGAACACCGGCGACGAGGGATCGGTAAAGCCATGGTTGTCCACTGCATGAATGAACTAAAAAAAGAACAGATCAACAAGGTTTCCTTGATCGCGTTTACCCAGAATGATATCGGAAACGCCTTCTGGAAGACGATCGGGTGGACGAAAAGAGAAGATCTTAACTACTATGACTTTACCTTAAATGAGGCCAATATCACTGCATTTAACAAGTAGGAAAGAGGAAATAGGTTATGCCATTTATACATACGGATCCTGGGAAGGATTATTTAAAGATCATCGAGGGCGGCATTACGGCGTCAAAGGGTTTTGAGGCTGCATCCCATGCAGCCGGGATCAAGTACAAGGGAAGAGAGGATATGGCACTCGTCTACAGCGAGGCGCCTTGCAAGATCGCGGGAACCTTTACCACCAATGTGGTAAAAGCCGCTCCGGTCCTTTGGGATAAGGAAAGAGTGGAGAAAAAAGATGAGATCCACGCAGTCGTGATCAACTCCGGTATTGCGAATGCATGTACCGGTGAGGAGGGAATGCGGATCTGTAAAGCAACGGCCGAAGCGATGGCGGCTGAGTACGGAAAAACGGCGGAGTCCGTTTTGGTGGCTTCCACCGGTGTGATCGGTATGCAGATCCCGGTAGATAAGATCACTGCCGGCTGCAAAGAGCTTTTTGCTAAAAAGGGAACGTCTCTTAAGCACGGAACGGATGCTGCCTGCGCGATCATGACAACGGATACCCACAAAAAGGAGATCGCCGTTTCCTGCACCTTGCAGAGCGGGAAAGTGATCACCGTCGGCGGTATGTGCAAGGGCTCCGGAATGATCCACCCCAATATGTGCACGATGCTTGGTTTTGTGGGAACGGATGCCAAAGTGGAAGAGAGCACCTTACAGAAGGTTGTTTCCGCTGTGGTTCAGGATACCTTTAACATGATCTCGGTAGACGGGGATACGTCCACCAACGACACATATATGATCCTGGCAAACGGTATGGCGGATGCCGAAGAGATCACAGAGGGAAGCGAGGATTACGAGCGCTTCTATGAGGCACTTAATTTTGTCTCAACCTATCTGGCCAGACAGATGGCCGGAGACGGAGAAGGAGCAACCGCGCTCTTTACGGCACATGTGGTACATGCGGTCAACCGCTATGAGGCAAGACTTCTTGCCAAGTCCGTGATCTGCTCTTCGCTTTCGAAAGCAGCCATCTTTGGACATGACGCCAACTTCGGCCGCTTTTTGTGCGCTATGGGTTACTCGGGCGCCGATTTTGATCAGAACAAGGTGGTACTGACTTATCAGAGCGCAAAGGGCGAGCTCTGCGTCTTTGATCACGGCGTGCCTCTTGCCTACAGCGAAGAAGAGGCAACGGAGATCTTAAAGGAGCCGGAAGTAACGGTTTTGATCGATATGAATGACGGAGAAGCCGAGGCAACGGCCTGGGGCTGTGATCTTAGTTATGACTATGTCCGGATCAACGCGGACTATCGTTCATAAGGATGGGAGAAAATGATGAATACACAGGAAATGGAAAAAGTGCTGGGCAAAGCGGAAGTCCTGATCGAAGCGCTGCCCTATATACAAAAATTTAACCGTAAGGTGATCGTTGTCAAGTACGGCGGATCCGCTATGGCGGACGAGGAGCTGCAAAAGAGTGTTGTCAAGGATGTGGCTCTTTTAAAGCTGGTAGGTTTTAAACCCATCATCGTACACGGCGGAGGAAAGGAGATCTCCGGATGGGTTAAGAAAGTCGGCAAGGAGGCGGAGTTTGTAAACGGTCTTCGCGTAACGGATGCCGAGACGATGGAGATCGCCGAGATGGTCTTAAACAAGGTCAATAAGCGTCTGGTTAAAATGGTGGAGGAGCTTGGAATCCATGCGATCGGTATCAGCGGTAAGGACGGAGGACTCCTGAAGGTTAAGAAAAGGTTTTCCGACGGACAGGATCTGGGCTTTGTGGGAGAGATCACCGGAGTGGATCCAAAGCTCCTTCTGGATCTTCTGGAGAAGGATTTTCTTCCGATCGTTGCGCCGATAGGGCTCGATAATGATTTTAACACTTATAATATAAATGCCGACGATGCCGCGTGTGCGATCGCAAAAGCTATGGGTGCGAACAAGCTTGCATTTCTTACCGATATCGAAGGCGTTTACAAGGATCCGGAAGATCCGTCGACTTTTATTTCGAGACTGACCGTTTCGGAAGCCGATTCACTTGTAGAAAAAGGGTATATCGGCGGGGGTATGCTGCCGAAGATCGCAAACTGTACCGACGCGATCAAAAACGGTGTCAGCCGCGTCCATATACTTGACGGAAGGAAGCCTCACAGCCTGCTTCTCGAGGTGTTTACCGATACAGGTATAGGAACTATGTTTTTTAGGGATGATGACAGATTATGAGTATGAAAACCACGATCGAAAAGGCAGAAAATCATCTGCTTCACACTTACAACCGCTATCCGATAGTGTTTGACCGCGCTGACGGAGTAAGGCTCTATGATGCCGACGGAAAAGAGTATCTTGATTTTTGCGCCGGTATTGCGGTCTATGCGCTCGGATACGGCAATAAAAAATATGAAAAGGAACTTACGGATCAGATAGGAAAGATTACGCATATCTCGAATTACTATTATTCCGAGCCGCTTGCCGAGGCTGCCGAAGCGCTGACGAGGGCTGCCGGGCTTTCAAAGGTGTTCTTTACGAACAGCGGGGCGGAAGCTGTCGAGGGTGCGATCAAGGCCGCCAGAAAATATGCTTATAACAAAGACGGAAAGTGCGATCATGAGATAATCGCGATGGAGCACTCATTCCACGGAAGGACTTTCGGTGCTCTTTCCGTTACCGGAAATGCCCATTACCGTGAACCGTTTGAGCCGATGATAGGAAATGTAAGGTTTGCAAAATTCAATGACTATGATAGTGTCAAAGCGCTTGTAAACGACAGAACCTGTGCGATCATAATGGAGACGGTACAGGGTGAGGGCGGAATCTATCCTGCTGATAAGGATTTTATTACTAACGTAAGAAAGCTTTGCGATGAACGTGATATTTTGCTGATCCTTGATGAGATACAGTGCGGTATGGGAAGGTCCGGAAGCATGTTTGCTTATATGCAGTACGGTGTAAAGCCCGATATCATGACCTGTGCCAAGGCAGTAGGCTGCGGAGTACCGGTCGGAGCATTTCTTGTTAACGAAAAAGTTGCAAAATCCTCGCTTGTTCCCGGGGACCACGGCACTACATACGGCGGGAATCCGCTTGCCTGTGCTGCGGTTGCAACTGTACTTAAGATATTCGAAGAAGAAAAAATAATCGACAATGTCAAAGAGGTAGCGCCTTATCTTGAGATGAGGCTTAAAGAACTTGTCGAATCATATGATTTTCTCGTTGGTGAGAGGGGGCTCGGTTTGATGCGCGGCATCGTGTTTGATACCGGCAAAAAATCACCCGGAGATGTTGTAAAATCCGCCCTTGCAAACGGGCTTGTTCTCATTACGGCAGGCAGTGATGTGGTTCGTTTCCTGCC
>CALDIE010000113.1 GCA_937901625.1 uncultured Lachnospiraceae bacterium | reverse complement strand
TCAAAAAACATCTCATAAAAATCGCCCAAACGATAAAAAAGAATACAATCCATGTACTCTTTTTTCGTTTCAAGATACTGTTGCATCATGGGAGTCAGTTTGTCGTAATCGATCTCCATTTCAAACCCTCTCTCCGATAAAATAAAAGCCCTTGTTTTCCGTCAGTTTTACCATATAGAACTTGCCGATCATATCGCTTGTTCCGGGGAAATGTACCAGGGTATTGTTTGATAATCTTCCGGTCACCATGGAAGGATCGTGGTCGTTTAAGTCTTCCACAAGGACTTCCTCGATACGTCCGGTCATCCTGGCAACGCTTTCCCTTGCCTTATTCTGTACCGCCTTTAATACCCGGTCGAAGTTTTCGGATATCTCATCTTCTGTCATGAGAGTTTCAAAATTAGCGGCCGGCGTTCCGCTTCGCTTGGAAAAAATAAAGGTATAGGCATTGTCATAGCCCACTTCTTCGACAAGGGAGATGGTTTCATCCACATCCTCCTTTGTCTCGCCGGGGAAACCGACAATGATATCCGTTGTTAAGGACAGATCCGGGATGGCCTTGCGTAATTTTTCCACCACGGTCATATACTGCTCTCTTGTATAGGAGCGGTTCATCTTTTTTAAAACCTTGGAACTGCCGGACTGAACCGGAAGGTGCAAATGTTTGCAGATCTTTTCGGAGTTTTTCATGACTTCGATCAGTTCATCGGAAAGATCCTCCGGATGAGAGGTCATAAAACGGATACGTTTGATGCCTTCGATCTTTTCAACTTCCTGTAAAAGTCGGGGGAAAGAGATCTCTCCGGGAAGACGTTTTCCATAGGAGTTGACATTCTGACCAAGCAGCATTACTTCCACTACGCCGTCATCCGCCAACCTTCTTATTTCATCTAAGATCTCACTGCTTAAGCGGCTGCGCTCCTTTCCGCGAACATACGGAACGATACAATAGGTACAGTATTTGTCACAGCCGAACATGATATTGACGCCGGATTTAAAGGAATATTTACGTTTTACCGGAAGGGTTTCTACGATGGCATCCGTCTTTTTCCATACATCAACGATCATATGATCGCTTGTAAGCATATTGTTTAAGAGTTCCGGAAACTTATATATATTGTGGGTTCCGAAAAGAAGATCCACATAGGAGTAGGACTTTTTGATCTTATCGATAACATCCGGCTCCTGTACCATGCATCCGCAAAGGGCGATCTTCATCTCAGTTTTTTGGGATTTTATGGGTTTTAACTGTCCCAGATGACCGTAAAGGCGCTGGTTGGCATTATCTCTTACGGTGCAGGTGTTATAGACCACAAGATCCGCATCCTCTTCGTCGATCATACGATATCCGGCTTCTTCGAGGACACCGAGGATCTTTTCCGAATCTCTGGCATTCATCTGGCAGCCGAAAGTGACCACGCAGGCGGTGGGCTGGCGCTTTAACTTATCGCTAAGCTCCTGAACCAGTACCTGTGCCTGCTGCATGGCAGCCTGCTGACGCAAAGACTCTTCTTCGGAAGAGTATTCGATCGTTGAAGTATATTGCTGATAATCTACATTTCTCCAGTTTAGCATCTTACCTGTCCGTTTCCTCTGATCAAATATTTATAGGAAGTCAGTTCGCGAAGGCCCATAGGTCCTCTTGCGTGAAGTTTCTGGGTGCTGATACCGATCTCGGCGCCAAAACCAAACTGAAATCCGTCGGTAAATCTTGTTGATGAATTAACATATACGCAGGCGGAATCGATCTCATGAAGAAAACGCTCCGCGTTAAGTGGATCTTGCGTGATAATGCTCTCGGAATGACCCGTGCTGTAACGATTGATATGCTCGATCGCTTCATCTATGGAAGAAACGGTCTTTGCCGAAATGATAAGATCGAGATATTCGGTCTTAAAATCCTCTTCCGTAGCGGGTGTACAGTCAAATACTTCACGGATCTTCTCATCTCCGCGGATCTCCACATTTTTAGCCTGCAGGGCTTTTGCAACCTCTACAAAGACGGAATCTCTAACCTTTTCGTGAACAACAAGGGATTCACAGGTATTACAGGTTCCGAGACGCTGCGTCTTCGCGTTTAAGATAATGGGAACGGCTTTATCAAGATCGGCACTTTCATCGATATAGATGTGGCAGTTGCCGGCACCGGTTTCGATCACGGGAATCTTACTGTTGGAAACAACGGCTCTGATCAGCCCTGCGGATCCTCTGGGTATTAACACGTCCACATATTCGCGCATCTGCATAAAGCGATGGGTTGTTTCACGATCCGTGGAAGTGATCAGTTCGATCGCCGACTCTGTGATCCCGTTTTTCTTAAGCCCTTCTTTGATCACGAGGGTGATGGCTTTATTGGAGTTGATCGCGTCGCTTCCGCCCTTTAAGATCACTGCGTTTCCGGACTTAAAGCAAAGCGCGAAAGCATCCGCGGTAACATTCGGACGGGATTCGTAAATGATACCGATCACCCCCATGGGAACACGTACCTTATCGATCTTAAGACCCTGGGCAGCCTCAAATGATTCCGTTACCTCGCCGTTGGGATCGGGGAGACCGGCTACCTGACGCAAACCTTCCGCAATACCGGATATTCTGTTACGATCCAGCAACAGACGATCCACCATACCCATGCTGATCCCTCTTGCCGTAGCGGCTGCGATATCTTTGGCATTTTCCATGATGATATCATCCGCGTGAAGCGTTAAAAGATCGGCAATATCATTAAGTGTACGGTTTTTTACTTCCGTGCTTAACTTTTGTACTTCGTATTTGGCACCGGCGGCACCTGCGCATACTGTTTCGAGATCAAATAATTCTTCAGCCATTTGTGTTTCCTTTCTTTGCTATACCGAAATCAGCACCGACTTCTCCATTATCGCCTACTGCGTTTATACCATAGGGGCTATCAGTAAACACCATATCAGCCTTTACCCCATCCATCAGCCTATCAATAACCGAAGGGTCTGTGCTGTCGCCGCAAATAAGCCTGTGGTTGCCAAGCTGGTACATATCGCCCAGCTTTGTTTTCGATTCAGCAGGAGCTTCGAGGACTTCATCCTCAACAATCTCCGCCGGTTCTTCTGGCTCGCCGAACTCAAAATCATAAAAAGGCGCGTCAAAATCGGGCAGATCGGACAGCTCCAAGTCCAACAAATCAAAATCAAAGCTGCTGTTCAGCGTGGTCTGATTATGC
>CALDIE010000112.1 GCA_937901625.1 uncultured Lachnospiraceae bacterium | reverse complement strand
GTGAATATGACCGGTTTAACAGTATTTCTACCCACTACTATACCCTAAATTTTATTCCGCTGGCAACACCTTCGTGTGACACCGGGACTGTGACACCGGGACGTACTTACTGTCATACTTTCGCGGTTCCGCCGTTTTGACAGTAGTACCCCACACGGCAAGAAGCAGTTGCTGATGAGATATCTACGCAACATGGATGCAGGCAAACAACCTTGATTCACATTCGTTCGCGTCGTCCGGTTCGGAGAAGCCGCGAACGCTGGTGGTGCCGACGAACCGCCGAACCGGACTGCGCAGGAAAACATTTGCCTGTGTGTCACTTTTTGCGGCGTCACTGTGAATATGACCGGTGTAACAGGGCACGCTTCTTTATGATAGGATTTTCATCGGTGACTAATGCGATATATGGAAGGATTGCTCCTTCCGCGTATGGTTTATATCTGATAATATGAGACGATTCGAATAAAAGTATCCTGTTGGACGGTATCTCCGTCACGATGATATTTCGAGCTGTTAAGATGGCTTATAATGATCAATACCAATAGAAAGATAAAATTTGCAATTGGTATTGGAGATTGGAAATGGGGAGGTTGTGAACTGCCTGATTACTGATTCAAGAGCCGGTAAATAAAAAAATGTACGAAAAAGCGCGGGAAACAGTCGTAAGTACACATTGACAAATAGAACGCAATGCGTTATTCTTTAAAAGCGAAGGAAAAACTTATTTATAGGGAACATTATAGGACTATAAGTTTACGATAATAGTTATTGACAAAGCCGAACAAATGTTTTATTCTTTGATAGAACGAATGTTCGTATTTGCTATTTCGCGATGAATAAGACGGTTATACTTCATTTGGCGGAATCGTATCAATAAATGGAAAATATAAGAGGAAATCAAAAGGAGAAGGATTTATCATGGAAAGAGAAGAGAAGTTAAAAGCACTGGATGCAGCCATGCTGCAGGTGGAGAAGCAGTTTGGTAAGGGGGCTGTGATGAAGTTGGGCGATCCCGCTTCAAAGATGAATGTCGAGACGATTCCTACAGGATCTTTGAGCCTTGATATCGCATTGGGACTTGGTGGTATTCCGAAGGGAAGAGTTGTTGAGATCTATGGACCGGAATCATCCGGTAAGACAACTGTCACACTTCACATGATAGCCGAAGTGCAGAAGCGTGGCGGTATTGCAGGATTTATTGATGCAGAGCATGCACTCGATCCTGTATATGCGGCAGCCATCGGTGTAGACGTAGATAATCTTTATATTAACCAGCCGGATTATGGTGAGCAGGGTCTCGAAATCGCTGAGGCCATGGTTCGTTCCGGTGCTATGGATATTGTCGTAATCGACTCTGTTGCAGCATTGACACCCAAGGCTGAGTTAGAGGGCGATATGGGTGATTCACATGTGGGTTTACAGGCAAGACTGATGAGCCAGGCGCTGCGTAAACTTGCAGGCGCAATCAGTAAATCCAATTGTACCGTGGTATTTATCAACCAGTTGCGAGAAAAGGTCGGCGTATTCTACGGTAATCCGCAGGTAACAACCGGTGGTAACGCACTTAAGTATTATGCATCTGTTCGTCTGGAGATTCGCAGAGTGGAGCAGTTAAAGCAGGGTGGTGAGTTCGTAGGTAACCGTACGAGAGCTAAGGTTGTTAAGAATAAGGTGGCACCTCCTTTTAAGGAAGCAGAGTTCGATATCATGTTTGGAGAGGGTATCTCTTATGTGGGCGATCTGCTTGATCTGGCAGCAGATGCGGATATCATCAATAAGTCCGGTGCATGGTATGCATATAACGGAGACAAGATCGGACAGGGACGTGAGAATGCGAAAATTTTCTTAAAGGAGCATCCGGAAATCTGTGCAGAGGTAGATGCCAAGATTCGAGAGAAGTATAACATTGCCGGCAGTCCTTCTGAGATGGATGTTCAGGTGAAGCAGGAGAAGCAGGAAAATCCTGCAAAGAAATAATACGAGACAAGAAGTAATATGAGACAAGAAGTAATACGAGACGGAAAATAATATGAGAAATAAAACTACTCAAAGAGAGTTATAGGATGCGAATAATTACACAGATTGTAAAAGCAGGGAAGGGACGTTACCGGATCTTTACAGAGGACCGGGAAGCGTTCCTTCTGTATAGAGCAGATATAGCAAAATACGACCTGGAAGTCGGAAAAGAGATTGAAGATGATTTTGAAGACAGGCTGTGTCTGGAAGTATTAAACGAACGTGCGAAAAACAGGCTTCTCTACCTTCTTCAGGCGAAGGATTACACCTCGAAGGAAATGGAGGAAAAGTTAAGAACAGCGCTGTATCCGGAAAGATCGATTGACTACGCTATCGGACAAATGAAATATTACGGATATATTGATGATGAGCGATATGCTCACCGGTATTGCGAATACTTTCTTGAGAGAAAAAGCATCTGTGAGATCCGCCGCACACTTCTAAAGAAAGGGGTAAATCGAGAGGTCGTTTCTACAACGATTGAGGAAATCAAAGAGGAGAAGGGATATAGCGAAGAGAATGAATCTCAAATGATCCGTAGCCTGCTGGAAAAGAGACATTACGATCCTGATACGGCAGATGAAAAGGAAAAGCGTAGACAGATTGCGTTTCTTATGCGTAGGGGTTTCTCCTACAGCGAGATCAGAAGAGGGTTAGGATAAATGTGCGACAACTTGACGGATTCGTTTTATACATAGTAAAGTAATTGTGGAAGCAACGAACGC
>CALDIE010000111.1 GCA_937901625.1 uncultured Lachnospiraceae bacterium | reverse complement strand
TTATTTAAGGATCATATCGGTGAGGATGTTAAGATCAAGGCTGCCGGCGGGATCCGAACGAAAGAAGATTTTGAAATGTTTGTCGATCTCGGATGTGACAGGATCGGCGCGTCTGCCACAAAACAATTTCTTTAAACAAAAAAGGAGTCAAAGATCATGGGATCGGAGATCATATCAAGACTGTCCGGATTGCGGACCTATATGAAGGAAAACGGGATTTCTGCCTGCCTTTTTAAAACGCAGGATCCTCATGCTTCCGAATACATAAGTGATCATTACAAGGAAAGAGAATATTTTTCGGGATTTACCGGATCAAACGGCGATCTCCTGGTAGGCTTAGACAGAGCCTGGTTGTGGACAGACGGCCGGTATTTTGTTCAGGCTAAAAAGGAGCTTGATGGAAGCGGTATCTTGCTGATGCGTACAGGTCAGGCAGGCGTTCCCGAATTACTTGACGCGATAACAGATACCGTAAATACCGGTGATACTGTCGCCGTAAACGGAAAACTGATCGGCGCGACTTTCGGTAAGGATTTATACAACAGACTTGCCAAAAGAGGCGTTACTTTAAGGACGGATTTTGAAATCCCATCTTTTTTATGGAACGATCGAAAAGAAGATCCCTCCGGTGCTATCCGAATTCTCCCTGAAGAATTATGCGGGGAATCCGTAGTATCTAAGATCGGTAAGATCCGGACACATATGAGAAAAGAGGGAGCGGACGCGTATATTCTGTCCAAACTGGACGATCAGATGTGGCTTTTTAACATAAGAGGCTGCGATATTGCCTTTAACCCTGTGGCGTATGCGTATACGTATATTTCCGATGACAGCGTATATCTGTTTTTAAAAAATACTTCCGTAACGAAGGAAATCGTTACGTACTTAAACTCTTCCGGGGTTACCGTCCTTGCTTATGATGAGTTTTATGATTTCTTACATAAAACCGCCTCCAAAGTTGCAGGGGATAAAGCATTCCTTATCGATCCGGCCAATACAAATTATGAGATCCTTACTATCCTATCAGGTCAAAAACTGATCTTTGAACGTAATATAACGGAAGACGAGAAGGCAAGGAAAAATCCTACGGAGATCCGCTACATGAAAGAAGTCTATAAAAAGGACTCTGCCGTACTGGCCCGCTTTTTACATGATGTAAAAGTTACTCACGGCAAAACACCGATGACGGAGGTTACCCTTCAGGAAGACTTAGATCACAGAAGAAGCGAGATCCCGGGATTTTTTGATCTTTCCTTTACCACGATCAGCGCGTTTGGTCCCAATGCGGCCATGATGCATTATGAAGCGACAAAAGAGGATCATTCAGAGATCGGCTCCGACGGACTTTACCTTGTGGATTCCGGCGGACAATATGACGGCGGTACCACCGATGTGACCAGAACTCTTATTCTCGGCAATGTATCCGAAGAGATCAAGAGACAGTTTACCCGGGTCGTGATCGGTATGCTGCATCTCCAAAATGCCGTATTCTTAAAAGGTTGTACGGGAAGGAACCTGGATATCCTTGCAAGAGAGCCGCTTTGGAAAACCTATATGGATTATAAATGCGGAACCGGTCACGGCATCGGCTATATGTTAAATGTACATGAAGGTCCTCACAACATTCGCTGGAAATATACCCGGGGCGCATCGGAAGCCGTTCTGCTTCCCGGAATGATCGTAAGCGATGAACCGGGTGTTTATGTGGCCGGCAGTCACGGGATCCGTATAGAAAACATACTTCTGTGTAAAGAAGGACCTGTAAATGACGACGGGACATTCCTCTACTTTGAGCCGCTTACCTGGGTTCCGATCGACCTTGACGGCATCGTTTTGGACGAGATGACGTCCGCGGACCGGGAAATGTTAAATTCATATCATCAAAAAGTGTTCGAAACGATCTCTCCTTACCTTTCAAAGGAAGATGAGGAGTGGCTCCGTCAAGCCACCAGGGCAATTTAAACTCCTGAAACGAACGGGCGCTAAACTGCGCCTTGGGAGTGCTTGACCGTTTAGGTGAAGACATCATACAATGAATCATGAGAGTTGCTTTGGCAACGGAGCAATTCGTGACATCAGGCAGGGTCAAAAGTACCTTTTGACCACACAATAATAAGGAGGGGATATTGAATATGTCACATGAAATCATTTTAGCTATCGTGATCACGGTCGTCGTTATTTTACTGATCATAATCATCGCGTCAGGCTATGTAAAAGCGCCTACCGACCAGGCCATCATTATCTCAGGTCTTAAAAAGGAACCAAAGTATATCATGGGCAGGAGTTCCGTGCGTATACCGTTCTTACAGAGGATCGACCGTTTAAGTCTTCGCATGTTATCGGTTGATGTAAAGACCTCAAAAACGATCCCGACACTGGATTATATCAATATCATGGTTGATTCAGTAGCAACCGTAAAGATCAGTACAGATCCGGAATTATTAAAGCATGCCGCCGAAAACTTCTTAAATAAGGATTCCAACTACATCAACATGATGGTAGTAAATGTCCTGGAAGGTAATCTGCGTGAGATCATCGGCTCCATGAAACTTGTGGATATCATGAATGACCGTAAAACATTTGCCACCAAGGTGCAGGAAAACGCAGCCGTTGATATGGCAAAGATGGGACTCGAAATCGTTTCCTTTAATATCCAGAACATCGATGATGCCGGACTTGGAGTTATAGAAAACCTCGGTATTGCCAATACCGTAGCCATCCGCAAAAATGCCGAGATCTCCAGAGCCGATGCCGAAAAGGAAATCGCTGTGGCACAGGCAGAAGCCAGAAAGCAGGCAAACGATGCGCAGATTGCTTCCGAAACACAGATCGCGCAGAAGAACAACGAGCTGGATATCAGAAAGTCCGAGCTGAAAGTTCAGGCGGATATCAAACGCGCGGAGGCAGACGCTGCGTACGAGATTCAGAAGCAGGAACAGGCCAAGACGATCGAAACACAGACCGTAAACGTTCAGATCGCAAAAGCCGAGAGAGAAGCGGAATTAAAGCAAAAAGAAGTTATTGTACGTCAGCAGGAACTGGCAGCACAGGTAGAACGTCAGGCCGATGCCGAAAAGTATCGTGCTGAGAAAGAAGCGGAAGCAAGGCTTGTACAGCGTCAGCGTCAGGCAGAAGCAGAAAAATACGAACAGGAAAAGATTGCTGAAGCACAGAAGGCAAAGGCAGACGCATCCCGTTACGCTGCCGAGCAGGAAGCAGCCGGTATCACGGCAAAGGGTCTTGCGGAAGCGGAGGCTATCCGCGCAAAGGGTCTTGCGGAAGCAGAAGCCATGGAAAAGAAAGCCGACGCCTACAAGAAGTACAATGGTGCCGCTGTGGTAGAAATGATGATCAATATCCTGCCTCAGATGGCTGCCGAAGTATCAAAACCTTTGGCTGCTATTGATAAGGTAAGCATCTACGGAAGTTCCGGAAGCGGATCCGACGCAGCAGGTATCTCCCAGATCTCCGGTAATATGCCTGTGGTCATGAAGCAGGTTTTTGATACCATGACGGAAGCAACGGGTGTGGATTTTACGGAGATCATGAAAGCCAGCACCTATGACGCAAAGGTAACCCGCAACATAAATGTAAGCGGTGTGGATGCAAAGAGCGTTGAAAAGATTGCCGATGCAGCCGGAAAGATTGCCGACGACAATAAGAACGAACAGTAAAATACAATTATTTAAGATCCTTTTTCGGATCCGGATAAAGCAAAGCCCGCTTGTCACCAAGCGGGCTTTGTGATATAGTTTTCTTGGTTTTTTTGTGCAATTTTTAAAACCGGAAAGCAGTTTTTTAAGAACCTGCAAAAGTAAAAGTCGTTAATAAGGAGCAAAAACCAATGGCAACACCTTACAATCACCGGGAAATCGAAGAAAAATGGAGAAAGATTTGGGATGAGAATCCCATCAATGTCAATGACGGAAAGAAACCGAAGTATTACTGTCTGGATATGTTTCCGTATCCTTCCGGCAGCGGACTTCACGTTGGACACTGGAGAGGATATGTGATCTCCGATGTGTGGAGCCGTTATAAAATGCTTAACGGATATTATCTCATCCACCCCATGGGATGGGATGCTTTCGGCCTTCCCGCGGAGAATTACGCCATCAAAAACGGCGTACATCCCGCAGTTTCCACAGCCAGCAATGTGGCGAATATCAAAAAGCAGATCAAGCAGATTGCTGCTGTTTATGACTGGGATATGGAAGTAAACACGACAGATCCCAACTTCTACAAATGGACACAGTGGATCTTTGTTCAGATGTTTAAAAAAGGTCTTGCATACGAAAAAGAGATGCCGATCAACTGGTGTCCGTCCTGCAAGACCGGTCTTGCCAATGAAGAGGTTGTTGACGGTAAGTGTGAGCGCTGCCATACCGTTGTCACCAAGAAAAACCTTAAACAGTGGATGTTAAAGATTACAGCTTACGCGGATCGTTTACTGGATGATTTGGATAAGCTCGACTGGCCCGAGAAGGTTAAGAAGATGCAGACCGAGTGGATCGGCCGTTCCTACGGTGCTGAGGTAGAATTTAAGGTCGAGGGACGCGATGAAGCGATCACCGTCTATACCACCCGTCCCGATACACTCTACGGAGCAACCTTTATGGTACTGGCTCCGGAGCATAAACTGGCAGCTTCTTTGGCAACCCCGGAAAACAAGGCTGCCGTGGATGAGTATATCTTTAAAGCATCCACCAAGTCGAATGTGGATCGTTTACAGGATAAGGAAAAGACCGGCGTATTTACCGGAACCTATGCGATCAATCCTTTAAACGGCGCAAGAGTTCCCATCTGGCTTTCCGATTATGTACTGGCCGATTACGGTACCGGAGCCATCATGTGCGTACCTGCACACGATGACCGTGACTTTGAATTTGCTAAAAAATTCGATCTTCCGATCATCCAGGTCATTGCCAGGGACGGAAAAGAGATCGAGAACATGGAAGAGGCTTATACGGAAGCAGCCGGCACAATGATCAATTCCGGTGATTGGAACGGACTTGAGAGTTCTGTTTTAAAGAAGGAAGCACCCATGATGATCGAAAAAATGGGGTACGGAAGAAAGACCACGAACTATAAGCTTCGTGACTGGGTATTCTCCAGACAGCGTTACTGGGGAGAGCCGATCCCCATTGTACATTGTGAAAAATGCGGTTTCGTTCCTCTGGATGAGAGTGAGCTTCCGTTAGAGCTTCCAGAGGTGGAGAGCTATATGCCTACCGATAACGGTGAATCGCCTTTGGCGGCTATGACCGACTGGGTTAATACAACTTGCCCCTGCTGTGGCGGACCGGCGAAGCGTGAGACGGACACCATGCCCCAGTGGGCGGGGTCCTCATGGTATTTCCTTCGTTACACCGATCCTCACAACACCGAGGCGCTTGCGAGCAAGGAAGCTTTGGATTACTGGCTGCCTGTGGACTGGTATAACGGCGGTATGGAGCACACGACACTGCATCTTCTGTATTCCAGATTCTGGCACAGATTTTTGTATGATCAGGGCGTGGTGCCTTGTCCGGAACCGTATCAGAAGCGCACGAGCCACGGTATGATCTTGGGCTCCAACGGTGAGAAGATGTCCAAGTCCCGCGGAAACGTGGTGAATCCGGATGACATCGTGAGAGATTACGGCGCGGACACCCTGCGCACCTACGAGATGTTTATTGGCGCGTTCGATCTGTCGGCCGCATGGAGCGAGGACGGCGTGAAGGGCTGCCGCAGATTCCTCGAGAGAGTGTGGAAGCTGCAGGATATTCTGGTGGACGGCGACAGCTACAGCGCTGATCTGGAGACAAAGATGCATCAGACCATTAAGAAGGTTTCGGGCGATTTTGAAAACCTGAAATATAATACGGCAATTGCCGCGATGATGGCACTGATCAATGATTTTTACAAGAAAAATGCGGTTACGAGAGGTGAGTACAAGACTTTATTGACATTGCTGAATCCGGTAGCACCGCATATCACGGAGGAATTATGGGCGATTGCAGGCTATGAGGGAAGAGTATATCAGACCACATGGCCGGAATTTGACGAGGCGAAGACTGTGGAGAGCAATGTGGAGGTCGGCGTACAGTTGAACGGTAAGATCCGTGCGACCATTACGGTCTCCAAGGATGCGGATAAGGATAGTGTGCTGGCAGCGGCGAAGGAAGCGCTGG